>CAZEAH010000279.1:0-5041 GCA_964510075.1 uncultured Leptospirales bacterium
CGCCGGGACCGTCGCCCGGGCCGTTGCCGGAAACGCGCGGGCCGTCGTCGCCGCGCGAGGCGACGCGCTCGGCGCCGCGAAGGTTGGCGAGCGCGGCCAGATACTTGCGCTGAAGGTTCTTGTCGCGGCTGTTGTAGGTGAGGGCCTGTTTGTAGTACTTCACCGCGCCGGGGTAATCGGCGTCCTTGGCGTAGATGTCGCCGAGCCGCTCGGCGGCGAGCGCGTCGCCGGGATCGGCCTGCAGGGCTTTAAGGAACGCTGCGACCGCCCTGTCGGTATTGCCCCTCCTCAGCTCGGCCTCGCCCACACCGCGGTGGTACTTCGACACGCGCGGGTCGATGTCGACGGCCTTTTCGAAGTTCTTGAGCGCGTTGCCGTAATCGCGCGCCTGCATGTAGACGTTCCCCAGGTTGTAGTAGCCCTCGGGATCGTTCGGGTTTTCCTTTATGCCCTTCTTTAAAATATCGATCGCTCCGCGCAGGTCGCCGTTCTTAAGGCGCTGCCGGGCGATGTTCCAGTAGCTCTCCTGGTACTTCGGAGCCACGGCCACGGCCTTCTTGTATTCGCGCAGCGCGGCGTCGAGCTTGTCCTGGTCGTCGTAGACGTTGCCCAGTTTGTTGTACGCCACGGGCATTCTGGGAAAGGCGCGCTTGGCGCGTTCGAGCGCGGCGATGGCCTTTTCGTAGTCGCCCTTGAGCGCGTAGGCGTGGCCCAGCTCGTTCAGCGCGGCGTAGTTGTTCGGGTCGATGGCCAGCGCCCTTTTATAGTACTCGATCGCGCGGTCGATGTCGCCGACGGCCTTGTAGAGGTTGCCGATTTTAACCAGTATGTCCACGTTGGACGGGTCGGTCTCGAGCAGCTTCTCGTACAGCCCGATCTGCTTTACGCGGAGGTCCTCGATGTCGAGCAGCGGGTCTCCCGCGCTCCGGTAGATGAGATAGGCCCCGCCGGCCAAAAGCAGCAGAATGAGCGCGGCGATTCCGATGTTGCGTGCCGTGTTGTCCCTGCGGAATGATGCCATGATTACGCCTCCCCGTTTAGAGTCCGTCGTCGCGGTATATGTCTTCCAGTTTCGATTTGGTCTTCTTTGCCTCGTGGCCGGCGGCCTTGTCCTCGGCCTTGCGGTCGGCCTCGCGCAGCACAGCGCCGCCCAGGTGCAGCGCCTCCTCTATCGAGATGTCGCTTCCCACCGGCGGCAGCACGAAATTGGGGTCTTTAAGGAGCTCGATGGCGCGCCGTATCTTTTCGTACTGCGGGTCCTCGGGCGCGATTGAAAGGTACTTCTCCCAGCTTGCGATCGTGCCCTGCTTGTCGCGCTCCAGCATGAGGCGCGTGAGCCCTATGTGATAGTGCGAGTATTTGATCTTGGAGTCCAGCGCGTAGGCGCGCTCGAAGTTCTGTACGGCCGGGGAGGGCTCTTTCTTGTAGTAATGGATCTGTCCCAGCCTGAAGTACTCCTCGGCGCTTTTGGGGTCGAGCTCCAGGGCCTTTCGGTAGAGCTCCATGGCTCCGTCCAGGCGCTTTTTATGAAGGAAGATGTCGCCAAGGTAGGAGTAGGCCAGCCGGTTCTCCGGGTTCTTCTTGAGTTCCTCTTGAAGAAGGATTTCCGCCATCTCGAACTTGCGTTCGTAGAAGTAGGCGGTGGCCTTCTTGAAGCCGTCGTCCTCAGCCGCGCCCTTCGCCTTCGGCCCGGTCTGCGCACGGGCCGTCCCCGCGCAGAGCGCGAGGGCCGCGATAAGGAGTATGATCTTTATGCCTCTCATCGTGCCGCTTCCCTGTACATCTATCGTCATGAAGGGCGCCCGACCTGAACATCCGCGCGGCCGGACGGACTTTTCCGGATAAAGATACTATAGAGCACGGATTGTTTCACCTGTAAACGCAAAAAAAACAAGGGGTGATGATGGCTTCCGTTCAGGCGCCCTCGCCCGCGAAATGGGCGTAGAGCAGCGCGCCGTACATCTCCGCGCCGAAGGCGTCGGCAAGCGCGTCCATGCGGGCCAGTTTGGAGGCCTTTGCGCGGAGAAGGTCGCCGAAGGCCGCGCGCCAGGACTCGTCGTACGAGCGCGGATTATCGTCGATGAGACTGTCCGCCGCGCAGCCCGCGCCCGCGAGCGCGTAGCGGATGCCCTCGCCGGTGAGCGGGTCCACGTGGGCCGCGGCGTCGCCGAGGAGGAGCCAGTCGTCGCCCGCGCAGGGGAGGTCGAAGAAGGCCGGGTCGCGCACCGAGGGGATGAGCGCCGCGTAGCGCGAGACGGCGCGCGCGGAAGGGTGTTCGCGGGCCATAAAGTCGTTCAGGCGGGCGAAGAGCGCGGTTACGCCGAGATCGCCCATGCGCGCGCCGATTCCGGCGCTCTGGTGCGTTCCGCGGTCGAAAAGCCACAGGTAGCCCCTGAGGTCTTCACAGCGTATGAGTGGATGCTCCGGCCGCGCGCCTTCGACGGTATAGCCGCAGCAGAGGGAGCGGTGCGGGTGCGGGATGGGGGCGGCGACGCGCGCGCGCACCATGCTCCGGACTCCGTCGGCGCCCGCCACGATGCGCGCCGTGTATGCGCTTTCCCCCGTGTCGAGCGACCAGCCCGTTTTTCCCCGGTCGAGGCGTACGATCCGCCCCCTGACGAAAAGTGCGCCGCATCGGACGGCGCGGTCGATAAGGAATTCGCCCAGGTCGCGCCGGGAGAGAACGGGAAAGGGGCGCTCCGACGGCCGACTCGCCTCGTTGGACCGGGGACCGGTACAGCGCAGCGCGGTCGAGAAACATAGCGGGTGGGGGTACTCCCTGAAAAAGCCGAATTCCTCGAACGCGCCGGGGCCGAGCATCCCGCCGCAGGGCTTTTCCCACGGGGCGCGGTGGTCGAAGAGCAGCACCCGCATACCCGCGGCGGCGCACCCGGCGGCGAGAACCGCGCCGGCAGGGCCCGCGCCAATGATAGCGATGTCGGTGTTCATACTTTTCTAACCTCATTACTGCCGGATTAAGTCAATAACTAAAGAGTGCAATGGCATTTCAGCTCCATTGCAGAAAATAGGAGATATGGAGAAATTAATCGTTCGCGGACCAATTAAATGTTTGACAAAATTATGATATCTGCATTAGTATTGCGTCATATGCAAAATAATTTTTTGGAATAGCTGGAGGTCACAATGGCAGATGTTATAGATTTCATTGCAGCAGCTTTAAACGATAAGGCAAACAAACAGCTCGGCACCGAATTCGTATCGATTGTTAAATCGACGTCGGCGGAAGATCTCGAAAAATGGTTTAAATCCAAAGGATTCGAAGATGTTTCTCTGGAAGACTGCAAGAAGATCGTAGCAAATAGCGGAAACATTGCTCACACAGGGGATGTATCCTTAAAAGGCAATTATTAATTATCGCAGTATATTCGGAATCAGATTCTTTGTGGTTTCGGTTTGGGGAAAAGATATCTGTCACTATCCTTGCTGGTGCTGATATGCCTCGCACCCGCAGTGCATCTCTCGGCGGAAATTAGCGCCGGCGAAGCGGAGTTGCATACTCGTTATGACACGATCAGTCTTACGGGTAGGTGGTTTTTCAATCCTGAAGATGATCAGACATTTTCTCAACCCGGTGTAGATGAAAAAAGTGGCAATTGGATACTTGTACACAGCAACAGTAACTGGAATGATATTCCGGGGCTGGCACAATACCGAGGGGTGGCCTGGTATCGTCTTAGGCTGAAAGTGGGCGAAGTTGCTCCCTACGGCTTGTTTTTCCATAAAACCGAGGCCGGGGCCCAGATATTTCTTAATGGTGTCCTTATCTATGAGAACCGAAAGGCAGCATCGGACAATGGGTTCATTTCGGCAAAGGGACCGCCTGATTATGTGCCGCTGCCTGTTTCATTGCTCAAACCCGGTCTGAATGTACTGGCGTTTCGTACCGTATATCTTGATTATTTCACCGGCTTTTCGCGGGAGTTGTGGCTGGGCAACCTCGAATCGATAAAGAATAAAAACACTATTTTTATCATCAGACATGCCGCGCTCTCCGCGGTATCGATTTTTCTGGCAGGATTTTCCCTCGTATTTTTTCTGTTCAGGCGATCGGACAAGTATTTTCTTTTCTACTCTTTAAAGAGCTTTTCACTGGGATTATGGATACTTGGCTATTCATGCATTATATATTACTTAATTGACAATCATCAAACGTATATAGCGGCGACGTACATAGGAGGGATACTTGCCGCACCGACCTTTATTCTTTTTCTTTACACATTTTTCCACCAGCGGTTGAATCTGATAGCGAAGATATTTATAGCACTATATGGAATATTTTTCCTCTGCATGATTGTGGAATGGGCAGGCACCGGTAATGTTGAATTGTACAACCGTTATATATACAGCGTATTTAACTCTGTTAATTTACTTGGAATAATTTACGCCATAGTTTTCTCCGTACTCATGATTCGTCGAAATGAGGAATACGCCGACATAATCTGCTTTGGCGTAAGTCTGTATTTCGTGGGGTCGGTTATTTCTCTGATTACACTGCTTGGCGTAAAAGATCTGGGTATCTATATCATTGACGGTTATTTCGCCATGACGATCATTTTCGCGGTCGCCTTGGCGATGCGTTTTTCACGCGTCCATGCCGAGCTCGAAAAAGCGCACGACGACCTCCTCGTAATCGACAAAATGAAGGACGAGTTTCTGGCCACCACCTCGCACGAGCTGCGCACGCCCCTGCACGCCATCTCGGGCATGGCGGAGATCATGGAGACCAGCCCGGACGAGCCGCCCACCGAAAAGCAGAAGGAGGGTCTCTCCATCATTCGCCGGAGCGCCGACCGCCTGGCGCGCCTTGTGGACGATATTCTGGATTTCAGCAGGCTTAGGTCCGGGCGGGTGGACCTCCTGGTGGAGGAGGTCGACATAGAGTCGCTCCTGAACGGCCTGGCCTCGCTTGCCGGCGTTCTGACGGGCGGCAAGCCGGTCACCGTGCGCGTCGAGGTGGGCGAAAACCTCCCGGTCATCGTGGGCGACCGGCACCGCATTGAACAGATACTGCTCAACCTTC
>CAZEAH010000280.1:0-5026 GCA_964510075.1 uncultured Leptospirales bacterium
GTCCACACGCGAGTTCGACCTGGGCTACTTCAACGACGGCGATTACGAGCGCGCCGTGTCCGAAAAGGCGCAGTCGGAAACCATTTCCAAAGTGCTGTATCCGAACGACAACATCTTCGAGGGCAGGGAGCTCCGCCTCAAGCAGGAGTACTTCTTCGTCTCGGCGACGCTGCAGGACATCATGCGCCGCTACCGGAAGACCCACGATGGTTTCGCGGAGTTTCCCGAAAAAGTGGCCATCCAGCTTAACGACACGCACCCGGCGATCGCCATCCCCGAACTCATGCGCGTGCTCGTAGACCGCGAGCGCCTGGAGTGGGACGAGGCATGGGACATCTGCCTGGGCACTTTCGGCTACACCAACCACACGGTACTCCCCGAAGCGCTCGAAAAATGGCCGGCGGCGCTCATGGAGCGCGTCCTGCCGCGCCATCTCCAGATCATCTACGAGATCAACCGCCGCTTCCTGGAGCGCGTCAGCCTGGCCTTTCCCGGCGACGGCGGAAAGCTCTCGCGCATGTCGATAATCGAGGAGGGGCCGGAGAAGCGGGTGCGTATGGCGAACCTGGCCATCGCCGGGAGCCGCTCGGTGAACGGCGTGGCCGCACTGCATACCGAGATAATCAAGGCCACGCTTTTTAAAGATTTTCACGATCTGTGGCCCGGGCGCTTCAACAACAAGACCAACGGCATCACCCAGCGCCGCTGGCTCATGCACTGCAATCCGGCGCTGGCCTCGCTTATCGGTTCACGCATAGGCGACGGCTGGGTGAAGAACCTCGACCGCCTGCGCGATCTCGAACCTTTCGCCGACGACGCGTCCTTTCGCGAGGAGTGGTTGGCGGTTAAGCGAGAGAACAAAAAGGCCCTTGCGCGGTTCGTGGACGAGCAGTGCGATATCGCCGTGGACCCGGAGTCGATATTCGACTGCCAGGTGAAACGCATACACGAGTACAAGCGCCAGCTCCTCAACGCGCTGCACGCGGTAACGCTCTACAACCGCGCGCGCGCGGGCCGCGCCGCGGGCGCCCTTCCGCGAACGGTTATCTTTTCCGGGAAGGCCGCGCCGGGATATCATACCGCGAAGCTCATCATCAAGCTCATCACCTCCATCGCCAGGGTCGTCAACGCCGATCCGGCAACCCGCGATGCGCTTCGGGTGGTTTTCCTTCCGAACTACTCGGTGACCGTCGCCGAACGGCTCATTCCCGCGGCCGACCTTTCGGAACAGATATCGACGGCCGGCACCGAGGCGTCGGGCACCGGTAACATGAAGTTCGCGCTCAACGGGGCTCTCACCATAGGGACGCTCGACGGCGCGAATATCGAGATCGCCGAGGAGGTGGGGGACGACAACATCTTCATCTTCGGCCTGAAGTCGAACGAGGTGGACGGGCTCCGCGCCTCGGGTTACAGGCCGCGCGATTGGTACGAGCGCGAACGGGAGCTCAGGGAGGCCGTCGACCTTATCGCCGGCGGTTATTTCAGTCCGACGGAACCGGCGCTCTTCCGGCCCCTTATCGACTCGCTCATAGAGCGCGACCATTATCTTCTTTTCGCGGATTACGCGGAGTATGTGCGCTGCCAGGAGCGGGTCGACGAGGTATACGCGGACCGGGAGCGCTGGGCGCGCATGTCCATCCTCAATGTGGCGCGTATAGGAAAGTTTTCGAGCGACCGCACCATCGCCGAATACTGCCGCGACATCTGGAATGCGGTCCCCGTTCCGATCGAGCTGGGAAGGGAAAAGCGTTCCTGATGGCGGGAAAAGGAAGGTACGCCTACCGTACGGATTCCGCGCGCCGCGGGCCGGCAGCGGCGGCATTGTACTCGTCGAGCGCGCGGAAGAACGCGTCGATGTTGCATAGCGGTGTCCCCGGAGGGATGTCGCAGCCCGACGAGAGGACGAAGTTCGGATATCCGGATGTTGTCGCGAGCAGGTCTGACGTTATACGGTGCACGCTTTCTTCCGTTCCGTTTTTAAGAACTCCCGCCGGGTCGATGTTGCCGAACGCGGGTATTTCCGGCGGCACCGCGGCGAGAACCCCCGGCATGTCCGCGGAGTTGCCGAAATGGAGCCCTATGGCCCCGGTGGACACCATTGAACCGACATGGCGTTTCGAGGCCGCGCAATTATGAAGAACCACCATGAAATGATCGTCCTGTACGGCGTCCACGATCATCCTGACGTACCGCGATGAAAACTCGTCGCAGTGCGCGGGAGAGATAAGCCCAGCCGCGGGCTCCGCGATCACTATCCCGTTGACTCCGGACTCTTTGAACGCGCGCGCGTAGGCGATGAGGAACTCGGTGGCCTTGCGGACGATCACGTGAAGCGTTTCGGGCTCGGCCTGGACCTTCATGAGGGCCTCGGTCATGCCGCAGAGCCTTCCGGCGAGCGAGAACGGCCCGATGAGACAGCCGAATACCGGCCTGTTGCCGATCCACGCGGCGGTGAGCGAGGCGGCTTCGAGATAGACACCGGTGCGCCCCGCGCCGGCCGAAGGTATGGGGAGCGCATCGGCGGCATCGGCGTCCGGTACCAGGCTTCCGATAATCGTAGGGGCTTCGTTCGGCATGCGGCGCACCACGGCGCCGAAGGCCTCGGCCTCCACCGAGAGGTCCATCGCGGTGATGGAGGCGGCGGAGGGGAATCGCGCGGCGAGCGCGGAGGCGCAGAACGACTGGGTACGGGCATCGGCGAGCATCTCGTCGATGCCCGTACCCGTCAGATCGGCCCCGCTGAACACCATCAGCGGGAATGCACACCTGGTATCGGAGGAAATCACCGAGCTGACCCACTCCCGCATATTCCGCCTCATTGCTCTTTTCCCTTCCAGATAAATAATTTCATCCGCGGTTCCTCGCCGGCTCAATTGCCGAGCAGCCGTTGTACGACGTCCACGGCGCTCGCGGCGTCGGGCGCGTAACCGTGGGCGCCGATGTCGTCGGCGAAGGCCTGGGTGACCGGCGCGCCGCCGACCATCACCTTTACCTCGTCTCCGAGTCCCGCCTTCCGCAGGGCGTCCATAACATCTTTCATGTGGACCATCGTGGTGGTGAGGAGCGAGGAGAGCCCGATAACGCGCGCTCCGCTCTCCCGCGCCGCGCCGATGAATTTCTCCGCCGGGGCGTCGATGCCGATATCAACCACATCGTAACCGGCCCCCTGGAGCATGTAGCAGACGATGTTCTTACCGATGTCATGGAGGTCGCCGAGCACCGTCCCCATCACGACCGTCCCCTTCGATTTCACCTTCTCGCGAAGCAGGATGGGCTTTATGATCTCCAGTCCGGCCTTCATGGCGCGAGCGGCCACCAGCACCTCGGGGACGAACACCTCGTTTTCCCTGAATTTCACCCCGATAGAGTTCATGCCGGCGACAAGCCCCTGGTTGAGGATGTCGCTCACCGCGACTCCCTTCTCGATGCACGATTCAACGAGCGCCTTTACGTCGTTCTGCCTGCCCGCTTCAACCTTTTCGGCAATCTCTTTCAGCATTTCCATCCGTCTTCCTCCGGAAGCATTCTATACTGTCTCTGGACATATATTTCACTATACGCCGCCCTGTACGTCAGGGCCGCCTCGCGCCGTATTTGACGGCGGCATTGAACATCGCGATGCAGTTCAGAGGGTCGACCCCCGGGTGGAGCGAGTTCGAGTCGCACAGGATGTATCCGCCGCCCGCGGCCGCGTCGGCGATAGCCCGGCGAACGGCCTCCTCCACCTGCTCGGGCGTGCCGTTCGGCAGAAGGTCGACGCAGTCGATGTTCCCGATGAGGCACAGCCGGTCGCCGCAGTATTCCTTGACCTTTTTGAGTTCCATGCCCGCCTGGGGCTCGAGCGGATTGAGGCCGTCGTACCCGGTTTCCAGTATGATGTCGAGGAGCGGCCAGAGGTTGCCGTCGCTGTGCGTGACGGCCCTGATTCCCCGCGCGTGCGCCCGCTCGACCAGTTCCATGTTATAGGGCTTGATGAATTCGCGGTATTTGACCGGCGAGACGAGGGGCGCGTGTTTGTCGGCGATGTCGTCCTCCACGACCAGCACGTCGAGCCCGGCGTCGATCAGCATATCGAGCTGTTCCAGACTGTAGTCGGTTACCAGGCGGGCAACGCGGTGGACGAAGTCGGGATCGTCGAACATCTGGACCATCAGGTTTTCCATCCCCATGAGACGCCACGAGCGAACGAAGACCCCGCGCATAAGCCAGAAGAGGGCCTTTGTACCCTTAAAGCGCTCGCGCGCCAGATCGAGCAGAAGCAGGTGGGCGCGGTCGGGCCGGGGAGGTCTGAAACCCGCCAGGTCGTCCGATTGCCGTATCGGGTGGCCCGTCGCTACGGGAAGGCCGTGCGGACTGCGGGTGTACACCACGCCCCAGTCGTCGGCGACATGCCGCTCGTCCACTTCGCGTTCGTGCCCGATCTCGAACGAGGTGAACCCGTCAATGCCGAAGTGCTCGTGGATGAGGAAGAGGGTATCGAGGAGTTTGCCTTTTTCCATGTCGTTCATCTCCCGGAACTCTTTCGGTTCCGGGAGGCCTTCCGTGATTTCTCGCCCGATGCCGATGATGGGGGCTTCGTTTATACCATGGATATAGAGCGGGACCCGGTCGGGCTCCCGAATGTCGAGCGCGGTCAGTATCCGCTCCTTCCCGTTCATCCTGTCTCCTCCGTGGCCTGCTGTCGGCCGGGAATAATGGTTGACAAAAATAGTATTGATGATCAATATGAACACTGTTCTATTACTGAATTATATTCGTAAGTCGAACACTGTTCGTATGTCAACAACTTTTTCATCTTTCTTGCCTGAGGACGTAGATTCACCGGATCGGCGCTATGCCGTTTATACATTATGCAGTACAGGGAGATGAGCTATGACGATACCCTTTCCATTTGAAGCGCTTCTTGGATTCGGCTGGCTGGGCGTAATGCTGCTTTTGGGAATCTTCCTTCGCGCGAAGATAGGGCTCCTGCAGCGCTTCCTCTTTCCCAGCTGTCTCGTAGGGGGGCTGCTTGGGCTCGCTC
>CAZEAH010000281.1:0-5014 GCA_964510075.1 uncultured Leptospirales bacterium
ATGATTTTGAAACATTGGAAGAAGCCGAGAAAGCAATTGGTGAGTTTGTCGAACGTTATAACAGTGAATGGATACTTGAGCGCTTAGGCTATCTATCACCCAAAGAAGCGTTACATGCGTTCTATATGGTTACGCAAAAAAGCGCTTGATAAATCGGGGCCAGAACATGCATATAAATAAGGGAACCTCTATTAATTAACATTTTTGAGGTTGATAAAGTTGCAACTCCTGATTAAATCAAGGGTTACGATTTCTGATATTGCTAAAAGTTTTAATTTTTAGAGGTTCCCATAAGCTTGCCAGCTTCGTCCCTGCTCTCCTTAGCCATTGGCACATTGCGCCCTCTCCGCTGGGCGTCGGCTATGAATGGCATTGTTTCGCCGAAGATATGGATGTCGAGAGGCGACAGAACGTGCGCGACTCATACGATGTGGGAAGTGCCGGCGGAGACACGGATGTCGGGAGCCGGCGCCAGCGGCGGGGTGAGGTCACACGATGAAACAACTACCAATCCTTCTCATCCTATTACTACCACTCCTCTACACACAACAAACGGAAGGTAAAACCACCATGCAACACTCGGACAGATACCAGAAGGGCTGGGAAAAGCTCAAGGAAATCGACGGCGAGGCGGGCGAACGGGTCTTCGAGAGCCTTAAAGACATCTCGCCGGACCTGGGAACCTATATCATCGAATACGCCTTCGGCGATATATACACGCGCCCGGGGCTCGACCTCAAATCGAAGGAAATCGCCGTCGTCGCGGCCCTCACGGCCATGGGCACCGCCCAGCCCCAGTTGAAGGTGCACATAAACGGGGCGCTCAATACGGGAAGCACCATCAACGAGGTGAAGGAAGTGATACTGCAGATGTCCGCTTATTCGGGCTTCCCGAGCTGCATCAACGCGATGAACGCGCTGAAAGACGTGCTGAACGAGCGAAAGGCGCGCGGAATAAAGGACGAAACCGGAAAGGCCCCAACGGCGCCGGACCGCTCCGACCGCTTTAAGACAGGCGAACGGGAGCTGTCAAAGCTCGACACCGCCCAGGTGGAGCGCCTGCGCGCGGCCTACGACGACTTCTCGCCGGATCTGGTGCGCTTCGTGCTCGAATACGGCTACGCCGACATCTTCGCCCGGGACAATCTCGATATAAAACACCGCCAGATCGCGACCATCGCCGCACTTGCCGCGCTCGGCAACGCCGCGCCGCAGCTCAAGTTCCATATCAACGCGGGGTTGAACGTCGGCCTGACGGCCGAAAACATTAAAGAGATCATGCTGCTCATGAGCGTGTACGCAGGTTTCCCGGCCGCGATCAACGGGACGAATGTATTGAAGGAAGTGCTGGGCGAGCGGAAGGGGAAGTAACGCGGGTGCAGGATGGACCTCTTCATACAATCGTTGCTTCCCGGAGTGCAGTGCGAGCCCCTGTCTCATCGGGGCGTGGCAATCTATTTCTGTGAATCCCGTGAACAAGAAGTTATAACCACTTGTTCTGAGGTAGATGCCGGTAGGTGAGAGTTGTAAAAACCTTGCCTGGGGATTGAAGATAGAGAACTGAGCAAAAGAATAACACCGCACCGGTAAAACACACAGCCCCATAAATAGGAGCCCTCTCCCCCCGGGAGAGGGAGCGCGACCCACACGATGTGGGAAGTGCCGGCGGAGACACGGATGTCGGGAGCCGGCCCGGCGGCGGGGTGAGGTCCTGTTCCTCTCCTAAAACCGGTATTTCCCCGCCAGAATCTCTTTGTACAGGGCGGTGTTCATCGGCACATATTCGTCCTTCCCGGGCAGGAGCACGTAGACCTTGCCGTCGATCTTCGAAGGATCAAACGAGTCGGCCTTAAGGCCGGTCTTGTTTATCTTGTGCGTGGCGGTCCACTGGAAGTCCTCTATAAAGCGGATAAACAGCGGCACCGCGTATTTCGGCAGCGTCGAGCGCAGGTGCGTTACCAGCCCCGCGAAATCCATCGTCGCGCCCTTGCGCATGATGACGGCGGCCATGCCGGCGCGGCCGTCGCCGGTGGGAAGGCTCACGCCGTAGACGGCAGAGGCCGCCACACCTTTGAACGCGTCGATGGCCTTTTCCACCTCCATGGTGGCCACGTTCTCGCCCTTCCAGCGGAAGGTGTCGCCAAGCCGGTCGGCGAACTGCGCGTGGCCGAAGCCCATGTCGATCAGCATGTCGCCCGTGTTGAACCACATGTCGCCCTTTTTAAAGGCGTCGCGTATTATCTTCTCCTCGGTTTTCTTCTTGTCCGAGTAGCCGGCAAAGGGCGTCTTCTCGGTAATCTCCATGATGAGAAGGCCCGCCTCGCCTTTTCCGACCTTTGTAAGGAATCCCCGCTCGTCGCGCGCCACGCAATCGTTCTCGATATCGTAGTTCACAATGGCGAAGCCCGTAAGGCTGGTGCCCACGCTGTAATCGAAGTTGAGGAAGTTGGTGAAGATGCCGACGCCCTCCGCCGCGCCGTAGAACTCGAAGACCTTCTTGATGCCGTAGCGTTTCTTGAAGGCCTTCCAGATGTCGGGCCGCAGGCCGTTGCCTATCACGTATTTGAGCGTGGTCCTGTTCTGCCCCTTCTCGTCGGGCTGGGCCATCAGGTAGCGGCACACCTCGCCCACGTAGACGAAGTGCGTCACCCTGAAATTGCGCACGTCCTCAAGGAACTTGCTGGCGCTGAACTTGCGCCGCAGCGCCACGGCGGCGCCGCTGTACAGGGCAGCCGGCCATCCCACGGTGAGGGCGTTGGTGTGAAAGAACGGCAGCGGCACGTACACGGTATGATGCGGACGTATCCGCGTGACCACGCGGCCGAACCAGAACATGGCCGAGAGGGTGCGCTTGTTGATGATCACCGCCGCCTTGGGCAGGCCGCCCGTGGTCCCCGAGGTGTACACGTAGGCTATGCGGTCCTTCATGGAGATGGTCCCCGTGGTGGGCGGGTTGGTGGCCGGCATGCCGGCGATGGTATTCGAAATGTCGTCCTTCGCGCGCAGGCGGTTTATGGCCGGGTCGCCCACGGTGAAGAGCTCGGATTTCTTGAGGTCCACGGAGCGTTTCACCGTGTTGAAAAACTCCAGGCACTCCTCGCCGACGAACACCAGGCGGCCCTTGTTGAGGTTGAAGCTGTGCACCAGGGAATCTCCCCGCTGGTTTGTGTTGATGAGCGAGCACACGGCGCCCACCTTGCTGCAGCCGCAGTAGGCCACAAGGAGGGCGGGCCGGTTTTCCATGCAGACGGTCACTACGTCGCCCTTGGCGATATTTTTCGAAATAAGGAAATGCGCGAAGCGGTTGGCGCGCTCGTTCAGCTCGCGGTAGGTCAGCGTGCCGTCGGGCGATTTGACCGCCGGGTTGTCGGGATAGCGCGCGGAGACGTCCTCCAGCGTGGAGGCCCACGACAGGTATTTATCGCCGGCGATACGTTTGAGTCCCGTTATCACGTTGTACAGAATGAAGGGAATGCGCCACGAAATCGCCAGCAGTTTGAAAATGAACTCCGGCGCGCTTATGGTCTGTCTGAACTGTTTAGGGGAATCCGTGCTCATGGCTGATCCTCTCTCTGTACAGGTCCCGCGAAGAATCTTTCCAAAATATCCTGCCGGGCGCGGCCTGTCGGTTGATATTTAATTTGTATACTGTAATTTAACGGAACATTTCGAGGAGTCAAGGAGTTTTATATCATACGATTCCTTCATCTGTAAACCGTGGCGGAGGAAACATACATCCAGGTGTGATCATTGTTATTTACGCACTCAGTCTGATATAAAAATATTACTTGATGTAAATGTACAGGTGTCTGATCAGGAGGTGTCGAATGAAAGGGAGGACACCATGGAGTACACCTACGAAAAACTGATGCCGGCGCACGAAAACGACGTTATGGCAATATTCAACCACTATACGCAGAACAGTTACGCCGCGTATCCGGAGGGCGTGGTTCCCAATTTGTTGTTCATGAGATTTCTGGAAATCGGAAAGACCCATCCCGCGTACGCGATTAGATCGGGCGACGGTACCGTGGTCGGATTCTGCCTGCTCCGGCCGTACAACCCGTTCGCGGCATTTAAAGAAACCGCCGAGGTCAGCTATTTTATACGGCATGACCACACGGGCAAGGGAATCGGAAAATCCGCGTTGCGCACACTGGAAGAAGACGCGAAGAGTCTCGGAATACGCCATCTGCTGGCCGATATCTCCTCCGAGAACAAAGAAAGCATCGAGTTTCATGAAAGAAATGGTTTTACACGGTGCGGCTATTTCAACAATATAGGGAAGAAGTTCGGAAAGACCTTCAGCGTGGTCTGGATGGAAAAGGAACTGACGTAGTCCGAAGGAGGCGAATTCGGCCCGAGCGGTGTGACCGATTGAACGGTAAAACCGGGGCTGTATGTCATGAACATCGAACTCGCGTTACTCACGCTCGAAGAGATCGACGAATACCTCGCTCTCATCCGCCGGGTGTACGACGAATTCGTGGCGACAGAGTATGCCGACGAGGGTAATCGTACCTTCTACGATTTCATCTCGAGGCGGGAAACCGAACGGCGCTTCATGGTCGGGAACCTCATGGTCCGGGCGAAGGTCGACGGCGCGATCGTCGGCGCGCACGAGGTGCGCGACGCGAATCACATCGCGCTGTTCTTCGTGAAGAAAGAATGCCACGGCCACGGCGTCGGGAAGGCGATGTTCCGGTATACGTTGAACGCGATACGAGAACGACACCCGGAGGTCGCCGCGATTACGGTCAACTCGTCCCCGTACGCGCGCGGCATCTACAGGAAACTGGGGTTCGTCGAAACGGCGGATGAACAGCTGAGAAACGGCATCAGGTACTATCCCATGGAGTACCGCATCGAATGATTTTCTTGCGATGACTCTTCGTTTTTAAATTGTGACATGCTTCCATCTGTTGTAATCGCTCGCCATGCGTATGATACCGCGAGTATATCGGGGAGAGGGGGGCGGCGGTCGCTGCTTTTTACCGGAACCGCTTCCTCATCC
>CAZEAH010000282.1:0-4702 GCA_964510075.1 uncultured Leptospirales bacterium
CATGCCATCACGGTATTTGCAGGAGCCGTTCCATCCGCCGCCATCCGCCGAGGCCAGACGGAAATCACCGCCTTGTCCTTTTTAATTGTTCCGTCACCGACAAGCAGGCCCGTCAGATATCCCTCGCCGAAACCGTATCGGCCGCTCCAGCCGGGATTCGCCCGATGGTTGTGGATGCAAATCCGATCGCCGGGCGCGAGCTCGCCCGCGCGCGCCCATTCCGTTTCCATAGTATAGCGCGTAACGGAGGACGCGCGCAGAACCGGGTGGTCCGCGGTAAGCCGCACTTCGTACCCCTCGCGTGTTCGGAGTCTCACGACCGGTTTTACGCCGGTACCGAAGAACCCCTCGGGCGTGCTCGGGTGCGCGACACCGTTTACAAGCGCATTGAATGGACGGCCGACGAGCTCGCGAACCGCACGCGGCCCCTCGGAGGTCAGCACGACGGTATCGGCGGTAACGCATGGATTGGTGCTCTCTATCATCCCCACTTTTTTAAGCGGATTGGCGGCGTTGATGCGGTCGATGAACACGATGCCCGGCTCTCCGTTCCGCCATGCCTTCCGCACGATGAGATCGAAGACCTCCCGCGCCCGAAGCCTGGTTACCACTTCACCCGTCTGCGGATTGACGAGATCGTACTCCCCGTCGCTCTCCACCGCGCTCATAAACGCGTCGGTGATCGCGACCGAGCAATTAAAGTTGGTGAGCACTCTTCCGTCTTCCTTGGCCGCGATGAACTCGAGTATGTCGGGATGGTCTACGGCAAGGATGGCCATGTTCGCGCCGCGCCTGGTTCCGCCCTGCTTGACGGTCTCGGTCGCCGCGTTGAAGATGTTCATGAAGGAGACCGGTCCGCTCGAAACTCCGGCGGTGCTGCGCACCATGTCGTTCTTCGGCCTGAGGCGCGAAAACGAAAAGCCGGTTCCGCCGCCGCTCTTGTGGATGAGCGCCATGTTTTTGATCGCGTCGAAGATGTCCTCCATGGAATCGCCCACCGGCAGGACGAAGCAGGCGGCAAGCTGCCCCAGCGGCCTGCCCGCGTTCATCAGCGTCGGGCTGTTAGGGATGAACTCGAGCGAGGCCATCATCTCGTAGAACCTGGTTGCGGCGGCTCCCACCTCCGCTGCCGACGCGCCGTAACCGAAATCCGCACTGGCGATAAATCTGGCTATGCGCCCGAACATGCCCGCGGCCGTCTCGACGACCCGCCCCTGTTCGTCCCTGGCGTGGTAGCGCTTCTCCAGCACCATGGCCGCGTTTCCCGACACGGCGGGAACAAGGTCCGAGGATATAATGATATCATTCCAATCGGATTCGGTTCTGTTCGTGACGACGGACACGGGCGGCCTCCATTGTAAAAATAATGCACGTCCGAAGGGGATTCAACATGTGCGGCGACGGCAGGCCGCGCGTCAGCGGGCGGCGACCATCTCGCGAAAACGGCCGAAAAGATAACGCGAATCGTGCGGCCCGGGACTCGCCTCCGGATGATACTGCACGCAGAACATGGGAAGCCGTTTGTGCCTCAGCCCCTCCACGGTGTTGTCGTTGAGATTGACGTGCGTTATCTCGACGTCGTCCATGCCCTTCATGGAGTCCAGGTCCACGGCGAAGCCGTGGTTCTGCGAGGTGATTTCGACCCTGCCGGTTTCGAGGTTCTTCACCGGCTGGTTCGCCCCGCGATGTCCGAACTTGAGCTTGTAGGTGCGCCCGCCCAGGCCGAGCGCCATGAGCTGGTGCCCCAGGCAGATGCCGAAGCAGGGGATCTCTTCCTTCACTATGTCGCGTACCAGCTTTTTCGCGTAGTCAACGGCGTCGGGATCGCCCGGGCCGTTGGAAAGGAACACGCCCCTTGCGCCGTCGCCGAGGGCCTTCTTGAGCGGTGTGTTTCCGGGATACACCGTAACGGCGAACCCCTCCGCGTCGAGAAGCCGAAGGATATTCGTCTTGATGCCGAAATCGTAGACGGCAATGGGAAGCTTTCCCGCACCGGTGCCGGCGAATTCATAAGGGCGCTCGCAGAACACCCGCGAGGCAAGGTCGAGCCCGTCCATCTTCGGGTGCGCCAGGAGCCGTTCCACCGCGCCGGAGGGGTCGCGGAAGATGCCGGCGCGCATCGCCCCTTTGTCGCGGATATGGCGCGTCAGGCGGCGCGTGTCGACCCCCTCCATGGCGGCTATCCCGCCCTTCGTCAGATATTCGGAAAGGGACATCGACGCTCGGAAGTTGGAATAGGTCTTGCTGTATTCCTTCACCACGAAGCCCGCGACCTGAATCCTCTCCGACTCGACGTCCTCGGCGTTGACCCCGTAGTTGCCGATCAGCGGGTAGGTCATGGCGACGATCTGACCGCTGTAGGACGGGTCGGTGAGCACCTCCTGGTATCCGCTCATGGAAGTGTTGAAAACGACCTCCCCCAGGCTTTCGAGCTCGGCTCCGAACGAGGTCCCCGCGAACTCGGTTCCGTCTTCAAGTATGAGATAAGCGCGTAACGGCATTGATTTCCTCTTTATATGCGGCGTCTCTGTGCCATTAAATCGGGACCGCCGTGCTGTCAAATATAATACATCGCGCGCGTGATGACAACCGTGTAAAATAGGACCCATGTGAAAAAACCCGAAGCCTCCCGCGGCCGGGCACCGCATCCGGTTCGCGTCAGTAGTGAAGCGAAACGCCGAGCATGGTGATTTTCCCGCCATCAGGCGATTCGCGCACTCCGAGGAAGGGGACGGGCGCGCGACCATCGGCCCCCGTCTCGCGATTGAACGTGTCATAGCCCGTGCGCGTGAAAAACGCGGCGGCAACGTCCGCGAGCTTCACCGCGCCGAGCACTCCGAGCAGTACCCCGCCCGCGGTTTTTTCGCGGAAATAATACGCGGAGGCGGCCCCCAGCGACATTTCCGAAACGAAAAAGCCCCAGCCCGCCAGCCTGCGAGCCTTGTAGAACTGACCGCCTCCGGGAACGACCGCCGAGCAGAGCGCCGCGAAGGCATTGCGGTCCTCGAAGAACGGCGGAAGCGTACCCGATCGCGAAAACTGTACGGCAAGCTGATCGAGATAGGCCGCGCTCACCGTAAGCGGCGACGACGCCCACAGAAAGTACTGCATGCGCTGCATCGCGCGCGACTTGTCGCCGTCGCGCTCCCAGGGGAAAAACCGCGCCGAAAAACCCGTGGCAAACGGCACCAGGGAAAACTGCAGGGCGAGGAGCGAACCCGAAACGGCGAGCCCGGAAACGTCCGGCCTGTGGTCCTTGAATCCGAGATAACCGGTGGCGAGGAACGCGCCGTACACCGGCAGGCAGGCGTTTCCGCCGGGATTGATGACGCAGGCGCCTTCGATGTACCGCTTGCGCGCATCGGTGCCCCTGAGAAGCGTCGCGCCGGCGCTGTAGCGGGCGATCGTATTTTCGGATATGCGCGCTTCATAGCGGCGCGACAGCGCGCGCACGTCGGCATAGACGGGGATGATGATCTTCGACCCGACCCCCGGCCCGCCGCCCGGAATCCGCGCAACCGACTCGTACCGTCCGCTCTCCAGGATTTCCACCGTGCCGAGCCCCGCTGCCGGCCACTGTCCGCGGCCTATCCCGTGCCATTGCCCCGCGCCCAGAAGAAAGCTTCCGTCCTCCAGCCGGGCGAGAACGGGAGCGCTCACCGGCACGCCCCGGTGCAGCGTGACAGCGGCCGCGGCGAGCCTCTGGGGAATGTTGACCATTATACGGCTTTCGAAAGCAGCCGTTCTCTCCATGGCGGCGAGTTCCTCGCGGCGGGGGACCGACCGCAGCGTCGCGCGGTACGACTCCCCCAGGCGCCGGAGTTCGACCACTATATAGAGGTCCACATCCAGACGGCGCGCGGCCCCCTCGTAGGCGTCTTCCGCGGAACCTCCGCGCGCGCCCCCGAAGGCCCACCGCATCCGATGGTCCTCCACCGGGACCAACCGCCCGCAGCGGTCGAATGCCTCCCGGAGCACGGCCGCCGTCTCCGCGGCGAGCGCGCCGAGCGCGGGATCGGCGACGGGAAGCACGAATATCGCGACCCCGCCGGAGGGAGGGTTCACCCGGATTTCGGCCGCGCGGAGAGCGGTTGAATGGAACGCGGCCAGGGCCAGGAACGCCGAGCCAGCAATACTCATCACCTTCCGATTGAAATGATTACCGCGCATCGTCCGCATCTCTTAAAACCTGTAGCTCATACGCAGGGCGGGAATGAATCCCCCGTCATCGTACAAAAGCTCCGGCGCCAGCGAGAAGTGCTCCTCGGTCACCCGCCCGGCCGAGATGGAATGACCGATGAGCAGAAGGTGCGCCACCTCGATCATCTTGACCGCGCCGAGCGCTCCCAGATACAGGCGCAAACGCCCTTCGTCGCCGCGTGTTTTTCGGTACGAACCCGTACCCGCGTCGTAGCGCCAGGAATATGAATACTCGCGAAGCGCCGAATACACCAGTATGTTATTTATATGAAAGTACAGATAGCCCCAACAGCGGTGTCCCTTGTAGAAGTGACCTCCACCGCCGGAAACGACCGAGAGGAAAACCGCGGTCGGTTCGCCGCCCACCACCGGCTGCGCGTCCCCGTACAGCGATGCTTCATGTAAATAGCGATGCGCGAACGCGTCAACGAAGAGGGGCACCCCTCCGATCCCCAGCATATACAATGCAAAAGCGTGCCGCGCGGGAGGTTAGCCCCGGACG
>CAZEAH010000282.1:4712-5007 GCA_964510075.1 uncultured Leptospirales bacterium
CGTCACGCCTGTCCTTGCGAAGCTCGGCGGGCCTTCGCAGAAGCCCGCTCGCCTCCAGATACAGCCACGGCGCGGCGTTTACGGCCCACAGACAGAGCCCCTCGAAATCGCCGTAGCGATAATGGCCGAGCGGCGCCATGAGCGGCATCGACGCGCTCGCGGGAACGCTGAAAAGCGCCGCGAGGATCGCGTCGGAATAGCCGGGATTCTGGAAGACGGCCTCCTCCTTGCGGACGCGGTGCAGGCGCGCGAGGCGGACCGCGTCATCACCGAGGCCGGTCAGCACATAATCTCC
>CAZEAH010000283.1:0-4975 GCA_964510075.1 uncultured Leptospirales bacterium
CACCGCACCTATACCATCCCGCCGCGCGATCAGATAAAGAAGCTTTGCGATTGCGTCCACCCGGTTATAGTCGATGTCGAAGTGCACCCTGCCCCTGCGTACCGCCTCTATCGTGAAGCCGCACAGATTCCCGGCCGTCATGGTATCGATGCCCAGTTTGTCGCATACGTCGTTGAGATAGGCGATTTCCTCAATGCTGTCCACCATGCACAGACCGCCGAAGGCGTATATTGTCTCGAATTCAGGCCCTTCGATAACGAGCCCCGCATGGCGCCCCTCCCTGATGGTGGTCATGCGACCGCATGCCATCGCGCATTTTGCGCAGGCATTCGGCCGCACCTCGTTGCGCGTATGCAGCGCCTCGGCGTCGATCGAGCGCCAGTGCTCCGCACGGCCGCTTGACCAGTACCTCGTCGGGAAACTTTCGTTCTCATTGGCCACCTTCACCATCTGGGTAGTGCCCATGGAACGATAGTTTTTAAATGTCGCGGTGTCCTTAGCGGTCCTGGCCGATTCGCGGACGAAGGCCTTAAGGCGCTCAAGATCGTAAAGGGGGCGTTCGCGGTTGCCCTGAAACACGATCGCCTTCACCCGTTTCGATCCCATCACCGCGCCGACGCCCGTCCGTCCCGCTGACCGCCAGAGGTCGTTTTCGATAACCGCGAATCTGACCAGGTTTTCGCCGGCGGGGCCGATCACAACGGCACCGGCACGTCGGCCGCCGTCACCCCGCGTAAAAAGTTTGAGCGCTTCTTTTTCCGCGGTATGGCAATCGGCACCCCACAGGTCGCCGGCGCCGTGGAAGGAGGCACCGTCAGGCGAGACGCGGATGATCACCGGTTCCCTGCTTGCCCCTCTAATTACCACCGCATCGAAACCCGCGGCATCCACTGCCTCGGGCGTCTTTCCGCCCGAATAGGATTCAGAATACAGCCCGGTCAGAGGCGATTTCGTATATACGCCATACCGGCATGCCCCTAAAAGCGGCGAGCCGGTAAGCGGGCCGGTCGCAAAAATCAGACAATTCATCGGCGAAAGGGGATCGACTCCGGGAGGATTGTAGCGGGCCAGGAGCCAGCTTCCCAGGCCCTTTCCTCCCAGATATGTGGAACATACCTCCCCGGGAGTCCGCATGATGCGCCCCCGCATCTCGTCCAGATCGACGAGCAGAAACCTTCCATAAAATCCTTTCACGCTGCGTAGCTCCCATTAAAAACGTTCATTCCATCCCGTCTTCCCCGCGGTACCGCCGTTCCGGTCGGTTCACCCGAAAGGTATTCCTTGTCGAACGTGCTCAGCTCATAAGCCGGAAATGCGGCGTGTCATTCACGATAATCTCCAGCATGAAGGGGGCGTCAGTGTCCCGCGCCTTTCTGAGCGCGGGCGCGATATCCCCGGGCCTCTCCACACGAACGCCGTCGACCCCGAATCCCTTGGCAATTTTCTCGAAGTTCGGCATGGAATATTCGGTCGCTATCCGGCGGTCGGGCGCCTGAAAATCGCGGACGTTGCCCAGCACACCGTTGTTCATCACCACGAATGTGACCGGAAGCCCGAGGTCACGCGCCATCTCCAGCGCATAGAGGTGCATCATGAAACTGCCGTCACCGCTCACTCCAAATATCTTTCTTTCCGGGTACACCATCTGGGCGCTCATCGCGGCAAGGGGACCGTAGCCCATGGCCGCGACGCCCCCTCCGGCGATGACCTGTCCCGCCTTTTTCGACTGGAAATGATGGGTGAACCACATCCGGCAGTTACCGGCGTCAAGCACCAGGATATCGTCGTCGCCGATACAATCGTTCATCTCCCCCACTACACGTTCGGGCTCGATGGGACTGGTGTCCGCTTTGACGATGTCCTCGCGGAAGCACCGGAGCTCGGCCTTTTGTTTTTTTACCGCGGCGACAGCCTGTGTGACGTCATATGGGACCCCGCCGGCCCCGATGATATCGATCAGCATGCGCAGGGCGGCCTTCGCGTCCGAGGTGACGCCAAGGCGCAGCGGGAAAGTCCACCCGGCGTTGCGTGGATCGATGTCCACCTGGATGATGCTCTGCTTTTCGGGGTTGATGAAGTCGGGGGAGAGGTACTTTGTGTTCTCCGGGGCTAGGCCCGTACCGATGGCAAATATAACGTCGGCGGCCGCAATGCGCGCGTTTGCCGCTTTCTGGCCGATGCCTCCCATGGTACCCAGGGCCAGGTCGTGGGTTTCGGCAATGGTGCTCTTGCCGAGATAACTGGTCGCCACGGGAATTCCGGTAAGTTCCGCGAATTCCCGGAGTTCCTCGAACGCGCCGGACATTCGCACGCCCTGCCCCGCGATGATGACCGGGGACTTCGCCGACAGGAGCGTTTCGGCGATCCGTTCGGCGTCCTCCCGCGCCATGCAGGCCGGTTTCGTTTTAAGATATCCTCCGATCGGATAGACCTTGGGAGTGATGGCCCCGATATCCGCCATTTCGAAGGCCACGTTCCATTTGATGATGACCGCGGCCGGTCCGGGACGCCCGGTTGTGGCATGCTTAATCGCGAGCTGGATCCCGTGGAGAAATTCCGAGGCGTTCGACGCCAGGGTGGTATACTTGGTCATGGACTTCATCATGCCGGGCAGATCGAATCCGCCGTAATCGCCCGTTCCATTCTGGTAGGGGCCGTGCTGGGGGGTAGAAAAATAATCGGTCGTGTCGCAGATGATGAGCATCGGGACTCCCGAGAGATAGGCCTCGAGGATTCCCAGACCCCCGCTGGTTCCGATCCAGGCGCCCTGCCCTATAACCGCGGCCGGCTTTCCGGTAAGCTTTGCGTACGCGTCCGCCATGGTCGCCGCGCCGCCCTCCTGCCGCACCAGAACGGTCTTTATTCTGTCCTTCTTGTCCACCAGACCGTCGAAAAGAAACGGGGTATTGCCCCCCGGTATGCCGAAAACATGGTCGATTCCCGCCTCGATGAGGATATCGGCGAAAAGCAGCCTCACCGGCGCCTGTCCGACTATTTCCATATTCAGCCCTCCTGTTGTTTCATAAGCCTGAAAGTTTTTTCGAACGCCTCCAGCGTCCTGGCGACATCCTCGTCGCCGTGAGCGAGACAGGTGAAGGCCTTCGCACCATATTTCGTAATAACACCCTCGGCAAGCATCGCCGCGGCAATATCATCCACAGCCTTCTTGCGTTTCAGCGCCTCCACCACCATTCCTTCCTTCCTGATATCGACCGCCACCGGAGAGTTGGTCTCGAAATGAACCAGCGAAGCGGTGCGATACGCGAAGAAAGGAAATCCCAGCCGCTCGACGAGATCATTGAAGCCTTTCGTCAATTTTTCGGCGACAGCGGCGGCCCTGTTGATGGCGTCGGTCTCTTCGATTAACCGCAGTGCCCAGTAACTCGCCGCCGAAGAGACGGCGTTTCCCGCCATGGTGCCCGCCACGAAGACCTTGGGCTTGCCGGGAGTAAGCCCGGCAAGGCAGTTCATGATATCCCTTTTACCGCCCACGGCGCCCGATGAAGGGAATCCGTGAGTCAGTATCTTGCCGAGCACCGTGATGTCAGCGTCCACGCCGTAATATTCCTGGGCGCCGCCCATCGCCCACCTGAAACCGGTGACCACCTCGTCGAAGATCAGGAGCGACCCAAATCGGTCGCACATCTGCCGACAGCTGACCTGAAACGACGGATCGGCGGTGATGCCTCCCGATTCGCCGCCGGCGGGCTCCAAAATAACGGCGGCCACACCGCCGTCGCGCCCGCCCTCTTCAAAGGCCTTCTCGAGCGCATTCACGTCGTTGGGCCCGACGCTCAGCACATTGGCGTAGTGCTCGGGCGGGATGCCCTGGGCCTGAAAGGTTCCTGCGTAGGGGATGTGCATGTCATACACCATCTCATCGCTCCATCCGTGATACGACCCCCCGATTCTGACGATTTTTTTTCGGCCGGTGTACACGCGCGCCAGCCTCACGGCCGCCATATCCGCCTCTGTTCCGGACTGAAAGAAGCGCACCATGTCGACGTTTTTCATGTGTCGGATAATCTGTTCCGACGCCATAATCTCCCATTTCGAAGTCCAGCCGGATCCTATCCCCTCCTCGCGCACGACCTCCAGGACCTTTTCAATCAGAGGGGGATAGTTGTGCCCGAGGATGACGGGGCCCGCCATCATCAGAAAATCGAGGTACTCGTTGCCGTCAATATCCCACATCCTGGATCCGAGGCTTCTGCCGATCGTCAGCGGGAACGGGTCTTTGATCGCGAGCATGTGCTGCACACCGCCGGGTATGCACTCTTTCGCCGTCTCATAGAGCTTTCGTGAATTTGGCGCGCGCCGGTCGAGTCTTTCACGTATCTCCGCCATCCGCGCGTCGGGTATTGAATAAATAGGCCCCCGCACCAGCTCGTTTCTTCTTCGCGTAATCTCCTGAAACTCCTTCGCGTTCATGCTCACGGTACTCCTCCGGTTATTAATGATAATAGACTCTCGAACCCTGCAGCCGGCACGACGGCGACATGCGGCGATCAATATCGGATGATGCGGTGCAACACGATCATTACCAGGCCCGCGAACAGACAGAGCGAGCCCAGCGTCAGAATACCCGAGGTATAACTGCCCGTCATCGACACAACGGTTCCGACGATGACGGGCCCAAGCCCTCCGCCAATCATCATGGCAAGCCCGTTGTACAGACCTACGCCCGTCGCCACACGGTTCCGGGGCAGTATGCGTTGCATAATGGCGAATTCATTTGACGGATAGGTCATATTGACAAAAATCGTAAGACTGAAGAGCAGCACCGTAACGAGAATCGTCGCGCCGGTGGCGGCGAAGTAGGTGAGTCCGGCCGTGACAAGGAACCCGATCCCGGCGATGAGCGCCCTCCTGTTAGTCCGATCCCCCAGGTAGGACCATACGACGACCCCGAAAATCGAGAAGATATAGGGCAGTGAAACGACATACCAGAGATCAGAAAACGGCAGGCCTCTTT
>CAZEAH010000284.1:0-4973 GCA_964510075.1 uncultured Leptospirales bacterium
GTTTATACCAGTCGAATCCCACGACGCGCGATTCCAGTCCGATCTCCGAAAGCGATTGAAACGCCGTCGGGGCGTGGCGGTCGCCGCGCGAGCGGGTATCGTTATTGACGACGCCGTGCACGTGAGGGGGCGCGCCCGTCATGATGGAGGCGTAATTGGGCGCCGATACGGAAGGCTTCATCGCGCGCGCGTTTTCAAAGCGGAGGCCGAAACTCCGCCAGCGGGCCGCGATTTCCGGGCACAGGCCGGGATCGTACAGGCTGTCCCGCGTCGCGCCGTCGAGAATAAACAGGAGTACGGCCGGATACAGGGGCGCGCGCGCTTCGGGCATCGGCTTAACGGAGTTATCGGGAGGAGGAAGGTCGAGCGGAGGAATGAAATGGCCGTACCGGTAGTCGTTGACGGACAGAAGGCGCGCAAGAAGCGCGAGCGACAGCACGATGTATGCCGTGTTTTTCATGCGGCGGCCGCGCGGAGAAAATCTATTGACACGATCATGCGCCCGCTTTAAGCTCCTCACTTCGTAATCACGCTCGGCATGAGGTCCGCTGCCTTACAGACGATGAAAAAAACGAAGATAAATCCGGAACCGCACGCGCGGCATTTCGCCCGGTTTGCTGAAAAGTATTCCCCGCGGATCGAACTGTCAATAGAGAAATACTTCGCCGGCAAAAAAAAGGACGCCGAACATACGTTCATGGGGGACATATGGTCGGATCTGGGGGAATACTGCCTGAGGCCCGGCAAAAGGGTCCGCCCGCTCCTGCTCATTGCCGCGTACCTGGGATACGGCGGCCCTTCGTCCGCCCTCGGGGAGATCGTCGCAATGGCGTCCTCGCTCGAGATCATGCACTCCTTCCTGCTCATACAGGACGACATCATCGACCGCTCGGACGTGCGTCGCGGAGGCGCGGCCTTTCACCTGGTGATGAGGAGGCGTTTTTCCGGCGGCACGATAAACGAGGGGGTCGGGGCCGATGTGGCGCTGGTTGCGGCAGACGTGCTGTTCTGCGACGCGCTGCGTCTGATTCTCGGCGCCGGGATCGAAGCGTCGCTGAAGGAAAAATTCCTCCGTCTGTTCGCGGACACCTGCGAGCGTACGGCCTGGGGACAGATTCTCGACATTGTCAATACCCTGCCGCGCTCACTCCGGCCGGGCGACACGGCGGCGCGGGAGATCGGCATGATGAAGACCGCGTATTACACCGTCTACTATCCGCTCCTCATGGGCTGTACGCTCGCGGGAGCGGTGACCGCCGGCGAGCGCCGCGCCATCGCCCGTTTCGCCCTGCCGCTCGGTCACGCCTTTCAGGTGCGCGACGACATACTGGGCGTCTTCGGCGACAACGCCGAGATGGGCAAATCGTCCGATTCGGACATACTGGAGGGGAAGAAGACGGTGCTGGTGCAATACACGGTCGAGCGCCTGAGGCCCGCGGACAGAAAGCGGTTCGAGTCGCTCTTCATAAAGAAGGCGAAGTCCGCTTCGGACCTGGCCGGAATCCGGAGGATGATGCGCGAAAGCGGCGCGCTGGAGGAGGCCGCGGACATGCACCGGCGGCTGGTCGACGAGGCCGTGAGCGCATCGCGGTTGCTCCGGATCGACGAGGAGAGAAGGGGCGTGATGCTCGGATTGTGCGCTGCCATAGGCGCGCTGAGGTGGAACGCCGCATAGACATGATGGACATACGGCCCCCGGGCGCGGAACCCGCGCGGGCCCGACTCGAAACAGAGGAGCAAGAATGAGCGCTGCGAAGAAGAAACGGACCCCGGACGAGAATTCAGGGAAATACCACAAGGACACATTCGACAAAATCTCGGACAAGAAGCGCGAGAGAATAATTAAAATATCCACCGTGGAATTCGCCGAGAAGGGGTTCAACGGGGCGAACGTAAACGTCATCGCGAGCAAGGCCGGCATCAGCATCGGCTCCATGTACAATTACTTCTCGAGCAAGGAGCACCTCTTCCTCACCGTCGTTGACGAGGGCTACAAACTGCTCGAGGCGGCGTTCGCGGGGGCCGACCTTTCCAACGGCGACATATTCGACAAGCTGGAAACGATCATACGGGTCGCCCAGAAACACTCCCGCTCGCATCCGCATTTCGTCCAGCTCTACCAGGACATCACCACCGAAAGCCTGGCGCATCTCTCGGCGCGGCTTTCGCGCAAGATCGAGAACATCTCCGCGGTGTTCTACCGGCATTACATCAACGAGGCGAAGGAACAGGGCCTGGTGGACCCCTCAATCGACGAGCACGTGGCGTCCTTCTGCGTGGACAACATCATCGTCCTCATGCAGTTTTCGTACACCTCCGAATATTACAAAGAGCGCCTCCGCACCTTTATCGGGGAGGACGCGCTCGAGGACGACGAGCGCGTTATAAAGGGGATGATGGATTTCATACGACACGCTATCGGGGTGCGCAGGTGAGCGCGGGAAAGACCGACAGGGGCGCGGCGCGCGCGAAGGCGCCGGCCCAGCGCAACAACAGGGACATCATCAACCTCCGCCGCACGCAGCTTACAGCCGCGGCCTACCGCGTGGTGAGCCGCAAGGGCTATTACAACTTCACCATCAAGGACATCGCGCGCGAGGCGGGGCTTTCCACGGGACTGGTCCACTACTATTTCAAAGACAAGCAGGAGCTGCTCTTCACGCTGCTCAAGGAGATGAACAACAACCTGCGCGTCTATCTGAACAGGGCGCTGGCGAAGTCCGACGATCCCCGCGAAAAGCTCTCGATCTTTCTCGACCAGGCCTTCAATCTGGTCGAACGGGAGAAGGACTATTTCCACGTGCTTATCGATTTCTGGACCCAGATCAACCACAACGAGCGGATCCGCCGGGCGAACGTCAAGCTCTTCGAGAGTTTCCGCATCGAGGTGAGCGCCATCATAAACGAGGGCATCCGCGAAGGCCATTTCCGCAAGGTCGACGTTCCCTATATCGCCATGGTCATTGTTTCGCTGATACAGGGCGCGATTATACAGTATGTGCTCGACCGGGCCGCCTTCAACTATGCGGAATACACCGGGCGGATTAAAGCCCAGGTGCTCGAGATGATGCAGAAAAAATCCCGATGACCGTCGATATCGCCGTAATCCTGGCATACATAATTCTCATAAATATCATCGGACTGCGCTACTCGGGCGGTTCGAGCGTGCGCGATTATTTTTTAGGCAACCGCTCGGTGCCCTGGGGCCTGGTGTGCCTCTCCATCGTCGCGACCGAAACCTCGAGCCTCAGCTTCATCTCCATCCCGGGGCTGGCCTACGCGAGCGGTACGGGTTTTTTGCAGGTTACCTTCGGCTACCTCGCCGGACGTGCGCTTGTGGCCGCGTTCCTGCTCCCCAAATACTTTCAGGGCGAATACGAAACGGTGTACGAATTCCTCCAGCGCCGTTTCGGGCAGGCGTCGCGCCGCGTGGTGTCGGTCATTTTCCACGTCACGCGCCTCTTCGCCGACAGCGTGCGCCTTTTCGCGACGGCCATACCGCTTACGGTGATGACCGGCTGGGACTACCGGTTATCCCTTGCTGTCATCGGCGGGGCGACCTTCATCTACACCTTTTACGGAGGCATACGCGCCGTCATCGTGACCGACGCACTGCAGCTCGTGCTGTACCTTTTCTGCGTCGCTCTGGGCGCGTACTGCGTAATGGACGAGCTCTCGCTTTCCCTCGCCGGGGTATTCGCGCTCATCCCCTCCGCCGATCTCGCCTTTGTCTCCTCCGGCCTGGGCGGCGGGGCGGCGAAACTCTTCGGCTCGTACAACCTCCTCACCGGCGTGGTGGGCGGGGCCTTTCTTTCCTTCGCATCGCACGGCACCGACCACCTCCTGGTGCAGCGGGTACTGGCCTGCCGCGATATCGCCTCCGCCAAACGGGCCATGGTGGCCAGCGGCGCGGTCGTAATCTTTCAGATCGCGCTCTTCCTGCTGTTCGGGCTTTTCATCAAGGTGCTCCTGGGGGGGCGTCCCTTCGGCTCGAGCGATTCGGTGGTGCCGTACTTCATCGTGAACCATCTGCCGGAGGGCCTGCGGGGCCTTATGCTCGCCGGCATCTTCGCCGCCGCCATGTCGACGCTCAGTTCGTCGATCAACTCGCTCGCGTCGTCCACGGCGCTGGATCTCCTGCGGATCGAGGAGCGCGCGCTTACGGAGCGGGCAAGGGTCGGCGCGGCGCGCGCAATCGCCCTTTTCTGGACGCTCGCGATCGTCGGCGTTTCCGTGCTCTTCCACGATTCGAAGAATCCCCTTGTGGAGGTCGGCCTTTCGATCTCCTCGGTCACCTACGGCGGGGTGCTGGGCATCTTCGTTCTTGGCAGGTTCGCGCGCGGAATGGACGCGCGCGCTGCGCTGTTCGGCGTGTTCGCCGGCGTCACGGCGGTGGTGACGGCCATGGCCTTAACCGCGGTCTTCTGGCTGTGGTACGTTGCGCTGGGCTTTGCGGTGTGCGTGGCGGCGGCGCTCGCCGTCTCAACGGCGCTCAGTTGGGGTCTTCGATAATCTTCAGCGAAGCGTGAGACTCGAAACACGCCTGAGGCTCCCGGTCGAAGAGAAGGATGATCTCGGTGCGCACTTTGTTTCGTATCACGAAGTAGTACTCGCTGGTGAGCTTGCGTACCAGGTCGATCCCCCGGCCCGTTTCGGAGACCTTGTCCGAAATTTCCTCCCCGGTCTCGTACGCGCGGAGTATCATCTGCGACTCCTCCACCGCGCGCCTGATGCTGTCCAGAATCTTCTGCTTGGTGAGGTTGCCCTTGTAGTCGGTGATGGAAATGCCGTAGCCGTTCTCGTTGTGTGCGAAGAACAGGTCGACGAACTCGCCCTTTTTCAGCGTGACCGGGACGCGGTCCTCCTTCTCGCGCGTGTAGCCGTGGGAGTGATACACCGAGTTGATGATGAGCTCGTTGAGTATGAGGTTGAGGACCGACCGGTTTTTCACCTGTATGCCCCATTCCTCGAGC
>CAZEAH010000285.1:0-4961 GCA_964510075.1 uncultured Leptospirales bacterium
GCATGCTGCCGCTGGCAATGCTGGGCTCGGCGATACCGGCCACAGGGGCCAATTACAAATACCCGAGCCGCATGGTCTCTCCCGGACTCGCCTTCGTCGGGATGTGGGTGTACATTCTCGCCTCCTTCTTCGGTCAGATCCCCCTCTACGCGCTGAGCTGCGCGCGCTATATCGGCGCAATTGGGTTCACGCTTCCCGCAGAATACATAGCGATACTGATCCTTTCAATTTTTTATCTGATCAATCTTCTCGGCGTCAAACCTGCGGCGTGGGCCCAGGGGATTATGGTGATCGTCCTTATAGGCGCACTGGTCTTCTATTCGGTGACCGGGGCAGCGTACTTCAATCCGAAGAACCTCGAGGGAATGTTCGATAACGGGTTCGGGACTCTTCTGCTCGGCGTCGCCCTTCTCACCTTCACCTATCTGGGCTCCAACGGGATTATCGAACTCGGCGACGAGATCAACGACCCCGGGAGGGTGATTCCCAGAGCCTTCTTTATATGCTTTCCCGTCGTCGCACTCATTTACATATCGGTGGCATTGACAACCGTGGGCGCGGCCCCGACCGAGACCCTCGTCGTATGTAAGGAACCGATGCTCGAGGTATGCGGCGCCTGCGCCGGAGACGCCGGCCGTCTGTTCTTTATCGTCGGAGGCGCGGTGCTCGCGCTGCTGACCACGCTCAACGCGCTGTTTATCGTGGGGACGAAGTCTCTTCTCGTGGTAATCGACGACCGCATACTGCCGGGGTGGCTCGGGGGGCTCAACACGCGTTTCGGCACCCCCCACATCCTCCTCTCCCTGATCTATGTGTGTTCCGTCCTGGGGGTGATGTCGGGGCTCCCTCTGGAGACACTTGCGTCGTACGCAGCGATGGGAGGGATGATAATTTTCGTCCCGGTGCCTATCGCGTCGCTCCGGCTTCCGCGTCTCTACCCGGAGAGGTACGAGCGCTCCCGCTTCAAACTGAAGGGTGTTTTCCTCTGGTTGTGCCCGACCGTGGGTTTTCTTATGGTCGCCTTCTTCAGCGCGGTCATACTCGCGGATCTGAAAAGCCCGCTCAGGATAGGTCTTTTCGGCGCGTTCATACTTTCGGGGATCGCATACTATTGCGTCAGGAAGCGTTTTCTTCTCGGAGAGGGCGTGGACCTTTCGCTTATAAAGGGGAGGAGTGACTGGAGTGAATAATACCGATCAAACACTGCCGATCTTCGAGGAGTACCCTGATCTTGTTCCGCGGCTGCCCAGAATTTCGCTGGGATCGTTTCCAACGCCGGTACGTAAACTCACCGGCCTGGACTGCGACAACCTGTGGATAAAACGCGACGACCTCAGCTCCTCCGCGTATGGAGGAAACAAGGTGCGCAAGCTCGAGTTCATACTGGGCGAGGCGAAGAGACGCGGTAAACGCGAGGTTGTGACCATCGGAGGCATCGGGACGAATCACGGCCTGGCGACCGCCATCTACTGCCGAAAACTCGGAATGAAGTGCACGCTGCTCCTCTTCGAGCAGCCCGTGACGAGCTACGTTAAGCGGAATCTTCTCCTGTATCGCTATTTCGGGGCACGGACGGTCTTTACCGGATCCCTTCCGAAAACAGTGCTCGCCTATTACCTTATGCACCGCCTGCTACATCCATCGGCCCTGTACGTTTTCGCCGGCGGATCGAACGTGCTCGGCACCCTCGGATTCGTCAACGCGGCCTTCGAGCTTAGGCGGCAGGTGGCCGAGGGGCTCGTTCCGGAGCCGGAGCACATCGTCTGTCCGCTCGGCTCAAACGGGACCCTGGCGGGGCTCGCCCTCGGCGCGCGTCTTGCCGGTCTCCGCTCGCGTGTGACGGGCGTGCGCGTTACGGCCTCCCGCCTCGGTCCGTTCCCGGCATCGACCCCCGGCGCGGTCTCGCGGCTCATGGCGCAAACGCTCCGGTACCTCCGTGACGCGAGCCCCTCCGTGCCGGAGGTAAGTACCGAGGCGCCGGAGGTGCTCGACGATTATTTCGGCGACGGGTACGGCTGTCCGACCGCCGCGTGCTGTGAGGCGATCGATATCATGAAAACGAAGGAAAAGCTGGATCTTGAGCCGACGTATACAGGTAAGACTTTCGCCGCGGTTCTGGATCTGGTGCGGCGGAACAGGCGCCGGAGCGATGTCGTCCTCTACTGGCACACCTACAACTCGGTCGACCTTTCGGGCGAAGCGGCCTCGGTCGATTATCACGACCTGCCCCGTGAATTCCATCGCTTCTTTGAAATGCCTGAGGTGCCTGTACCCGTCTGTCACGATTGACGGGGCGCGCCGTCCGGCCAGGCGGAAACGGAGGGCCGGCCGGAGGCAGCCTGCCATGGCCCGGGAACGTGCCGGGATTAAAAAAAACTTGAAATTAATAGTAACATTTTGGACTATGTTTGCGGAGTTGTATTTTCCCTTTTTCTTGTTTCTTGGCGTCTGCCTGCAGATAAAGAGAGAGTGGTCAAGCCACTCTCTTTTTTCAATATACACAGCGGTCCGGAGATGAGCAATCCAGCGGTCAGGGAGCGGGTGATGGAGACGGTCAGGGCCGTCGCCGGCGACCTCGGGTATTCGATTTACGAGGCCAACCTGCTGTTCAAGGGCAGGAACTCGAGCGTAGTCGTCAGGATCGACGGACATTCGCCGATCTCCCACTCGGACTGTGAGGCCTTCAGCAGGGAGCTTTCCCGACGCCTTGACGAAGCGGGCGTGCTCCCGGAATATTCGCTGGAGGTTTCATCCCCAGGAATACGTCGGCAGATACGCAGCGTGGAGGAGTTCAGGCGGTTCATCGGATCCCCCGCGAAGATCATCTTCCGCGAGGGCGACCGACAGCGCGTGGTGAAGGGGAAAATAGCGGGCGTGGAAGGCGCCTCGATCGAGCTTCACGACGGCGACGCCGTCGTCAGCATCGGTTTCGACTCGATAAAGAGCGCGAACCTGGAATTGTAGGGCGGCCCGGCGGGCACGGAGAATCATTAACATGATGAAGGTTCAATGACATGAGCAATAATTTTTTCGAGGCGTTGCACCAGATCGCTAACGAAAAGGGTATAACGCGGGAGACTATCGAGGAAATCGTCGAGTCGGCGATGATCTCCGCCTATAAAAAACAGTACGGCTCGAACACCAACGTTCGGGTCGTGTTCGACCGCGACAGGAACACGGTGAAGATCGTTTCCAGAAAGATGGTGGTCAACTCCCCGCGCAACAGGGCCGAGGAAGTCCACGTGGCCGAGGCCAGGAGGTTCAATCCGGACGCGCGCCTGGGAGACGAGATTGACGTGGAGGAAAATCCGCTCGAGTCGTTCGGAAGAATCGCGGCACAGACGGCCAAGCAGGTCATAGTACAGAAGATCAAGGAAGCCGAGAAAAATATCGTTTATAACGATTTCAAGGACAAGGAGGGGGACCTGATAAACGGCTATCTCCAGCGTAAAACGAAGGACGCCATATTCGTCGACCTGGGGAAGACCGAGGGAATTCTTCCTGCCCGCGAACAGTCGCCGCTCGAGCATTTCAAAACCGGCGAGCGTATAAAGGCCCTCGTTCTATCTGTGCAGAAAAATACAAAGGGGCCGTCGGTCGTGCTCTCGAGGGCCAATACGAAGTTCATACAGAAGCTTTTCGAAATGGAGATCCCGGAGGTCTACGACGGAGTGGTGCAGATCGTCAACATCGTACGCGAACCGGGTCTTCGTACGAAGGTGGCGGTTACCAGCGAGCGCGACGACGTTGACGCGGTCGGGGCGTGCGTGGGGATGAAAGGGATACGGATTCAATCCATAGTGCGCGAGCTCGAAGGCGAGAAGATAGACGTGGTTGAGTGGGTCGACGACCGCAGGATCATGGCGTCGAACGCTCTTACGCCTGCGCGCGTAAAAGAAGTTATCGAAACCAGGAGCGGCGGTGTTATCGCCGTCGTAGAGAAGGAACAGTACAAGCTCGCGATAGGCAAGGCGGGTCACAACGCCAGGCTGTCGGCCAGGCTGTGCGGGTTTGACATCGATATTAAGACAGAGGAGCAATACCGCGAGTTCCTCAGCTCCAGCGAATCGAGGGCCATGGTGGAGCAGCTCTTCGCCAGCAAGAACGTCGAGGAGACGCCGCTTGAAGAACTGCCCGGTCTCGACGCCCGCACGATCAAGCTCCTGGAGGCCGGCGGGCTCTTCTCGGTCGAGGACCTGGTAGAGACTTCGTTCGACGATCTGATGAAGATAGATGGAATCGGCGAAAAAACCGCGAAGAAGATTATGGACATCCTCGCGGAGTCGATTGATTTTGAGGAAGAAGTCGAAGGAGAAGGAGAAGGGGAGTCCGCGGAAGAACGACAGGAAGAAGCGGGTGATGCCGAGGCGGCAGGGGCCGCCGACGAAACGGATGCGGAGAAGTAGCGGCGCGTCATGATGCGACCGGTCCCGCGAATGGAACGGTTCCGCGTTCTTCCGAAAATCTATAAGCAGAAGCAAGGTGCAAATGAAAGCAATTGATATTGCAACCGCCAATCATGTAACGGAAGAAGATATCCTTACCATATGCAAGGACCTCGGGATAAGCTGCGCCGGGTTGGACGCCGAGTTGTCTGAAAAGGACGTCTTTCTGGTCCAGAAAAAAATAGAGGTGATCAAGGAGCAACGCGCCAAGGCGGCGAGGGATCTTCTGGAACGCAAGAACGAGCGCAGTGAAAAACCGGGCGCGAAGATCAAGCTGAAGCGCAAGGTGACCGTCTCCAGGGAACTCATCAAAGAGAAGCAGGAAAAAGAAGAAGAGGCCGCGGCGGCGCCGGAAAAGAAAGAGGAGCCTTCGGATTCCGCGGTCCAGCAGCCCCGCGAGGAAAAACGACAACCGGCGGCCGCAAAGCCCGTCCCCCCGCGCTCCGATCAGCGTCCGCCGGCCGGCGGAGGACGGCGCCCCGATGCGCGGCCTGCTCCGAGAACGGACGCGGCGCG
>CAZEAH010000286.1:0-4951 GCA_964510075.1 uncultured Leptospirales bacterium
GTGCTTCCCGTGCGCAAACGGCACCCAGTGCCTCAACGGCCAGTGCGTCGGCTGGCTCCTCGGCAAGGAACGGCAGGGCATGAAGATCATGTTCCAGATGATGAACGAGGCGCGCCTGGGCGTGGCCATGCAGGGCCTCGCGCTTTCCACAACCGCCTACATGCACGCGGTCACCTACTCGAAGAACCGGGTGCAGGGCGTGCACGTAACCCAGATGCTCAACCCCGACGCGCCGAAGGTCACCATCAGCCAGCACCCCGACGTCAAGCGCATGCTGTTGTGGATGAAGTCGCACGTGGAGGGCATGCGGATGCTCGTCTACTGCCTTGCGCATAACATAAACCTGATGCACGTGCTCGAGGGCGACGCCATGAAGGAGGCGCAGGGCCTCGTGGAGATCCTCATACCCATCTGCAAGGCGGGATGCACCGACAGCGCCCTGTACGTCACCTCCGAGGCCGTGCAGGTCTACGGCGGCTACGGCTATTGCTCGGACTATCCCGTCGAGCGGTACCTGCGCGACGCGAAGATAACCGCGATTTACGAGGGGACCAACGGCATCCAGTCCATGGACCTCACCATGCGCAAGATCCTCATGAATCCCGAGCAGTTCAACTTCTCCGTCTGGAAGAAGCGCGTTGCCGAGACCGTCGCGAAGGCGCGCGGGGTCGTGGAGGACAGATACGTCAACCTTGTGGAGAAGGGAATGGAGAAGCTCGACGAGGTCATCGACTCGCTCAAGGCCGACATGGCCGGCGGGAAGTTCCTCAATCTCTTCGCCAGCGCGACGCCGCTCCAGCAGGCCATGTTCATGATGTCGCTGGCGTGGGTCCACCTGTGGAGCCTCACGCTCTGCATCCCGAAGATGAAGTCGCTGGTGGGCGACGCGAAAGGCGAGGACCGCGAGAAGCTGTTGAACGACAACGCCGAGGCCGCGTATTACTCGGGCAAGGTGCTCTCCTCGCAGTTCTACCTGGGAGCGGAGTTCCCCAAATTTTTCGGCAGGGCCGAGGCCATCCTCTTCGGTGAAGCCGCCCCCGTCAAGGCCTCCGACGCCGTCTTTACCGGCGCGCCGCTCGAGTAGCAGGCACATACGCATGCGGAATAACAGGGCCGTTCCGCGGAAGCGGAGCGGCCCTTTGTTTTTTTGCCGGAGAATCGGTTACGGCGTATCGGTGCCCTGCGGGTAATCGGAAGGAGCCTTACGGCTTTCGCGGCGCAATCGGTCCACCCCCGCCCCTGTGGCGCTCCAGCGTTTCGTCGATCATCCGGTCGATGTATCGTGAAAAGTCCCCGACCTCGAGCGTGACCCTGCTGAGCGACAGGGATACGATGCCGTGCAGTGTGCTCCACACGTACATCAGCCGGTAGTCGGCGTCCTCCGGATCGCGTCCGCGGGTTTCGCGCGCGAGCTCGCGAAGCACCCCTTCCGCCAGTTCGGCCGAGCGGAGCGCCGTAAGGTTCTGGGACGCGGCGAGTTTTTCGTGCCGCGTACCGACATAGTCCGCGTATTTCGGCGTGCCCATGCTGAACATGATGGAGTAGAGGTGCGGATTCTCCATGCCGAAGTCGATATACGCGCGCGCCATGGCGCGAAGACGCGCGAACGGGTCGTCCGTCAACGAATACGCCTCCTGAAAACGGGAAAACAGTATCTCGAATCCCTTCGTGACGATCAGGAGGTAGAGCTCGTCCTTGTCGGTGAAGTAGTTGTAGATGGTCTTGGCGGCCACTCCCAGGCGCGAGCCGAGCCGGCGCATGCTGAAATCGGAATAGCCCACCTCGTTGATGAGGGCCGCTGCCTCCATGATGATGTTTTCCCTGATTGAGGAGACGACCTCGGGGGGCGCTGGTATTTTAGGCATGATGGTTCGCCGTTGTTTTCCGGTTTAATACGATACGCCGTTAGGATAACGACGGGTCGCTTTTTGTTCAAGTGTAATTCTCCGACGGTGAAGTGCCGCCACTCTCGCTACCGACTATTTTATATTGACAATGGCGGTGTGTGGGATAGAGTACGTTAAAGTAACGCTTGTTACCTTTATTTTCACCGCGAGGGAGGCGACCATGCGCGAAAGAAAAGTGATACTCCGCCGGTGCGACGAATACGATTCCAAAACCATACAGGGCATAATAAAGGAGGCGATGGAGGAGCTCGGCGAAAGGCCGAAAGGGAAAATCCTCATCAAGCCGAACGTGGTGACCGCCAACAAGCAATATATTTTCGATTCGTACACAAACCGTAACGTGACCGAAGCGATGGTCAATGTGCTCCGCGAATCGTACGGGGCCGGGGGAAACATCACCATCGGAGAGTCCGGCGGTATCGGCCTTCCCACCAGGCTCTTCTTCGCCGAGTCGGACTACGACACATTGTCGAAGCGGCTCAAGGTGCCGCTGGTGGACTTAAACGAAGAGGAGCTCTGCACCGTAACACTTAAAAAGGCCAAATGGCACACGACCATGCTGATGGCGAAGTCCCTGTACGAGGCGGAGTACAAGATATGGATGCCCAAGCTTAAATTCCATATCGTGGTGGACATCACCAACGCCCTCAAGCTCAACATCGGCATCCTCACCCACAAAGAACGCTTTCTCTATCACGACGACCGCCTGCACGAGAAGATCGTCGACCTGCTCGAGCCGGGCTATCCGGACCTGGTGGTGACCGACGCCATCACCGTGGGCCGCGGCTTCGAATCGAGCCCGTTCCCGCACCACCTTGGCGCCGTCATGATTTCGAACGACCCGCTGGCCGCCGACGTGGTAGCCGCGAAGATAATGAACTACGAGCCCGAGTCGGTAAATTACCTGCGCGAGGCGCGCGACCGCGGATACGGCTCCCTCGACATCAACGATATCGTCATCACCGGCGACGTCGGCTGGGAAGAGCTCGCCGCGCGGATGAAGGGCGTGGACTCTCCGTTCCAGGACCTCCAGAAGCTCGACACGCCCATACGGTTCTACGAGGGGGCCAATAAAAACACCGGCAACATCTGCTACGGCGGATGCATCTGTTCGATCAAGGGGGTGATGGGAACGGCCGACCGCCGTTACGAGGGCAATCTGAAAAACGCGAAGAAGGGCGCCATCGTGATGGGCTATTACAGGGGGGACGTGGTGCACCCGGGGGAGCCCGTGGTGATGGTCGGAACCTGCGCGGGCGTGGAAGGCAGGCTGGAGGCGGGGAAGGTCGTACATATAAAGGGCTGCCCCGTGAAGGTCGCCGACCTCATGATATTCGGATTGCGGCATTTGAAGATGAAGAGTCCCGCCTGGGACATGAGGAACCTCGTGCTGTTGATCTATTATTCAATGATCAAGGCGTTCATGCAGATCACCGTCCCGCTGAGGAGCAGGGCGAAGATCCACCGGCACGCGTAATCGCACGGGTTCGCCGCGGGGCGGCCGGGCGCGGGCATAAAAAATACGATCGCGTCTTCCAGAGAGGGAAAAGGGCGCGCCGCTCGTTCATCGGACCATGCCCGCGATGACGGCGCCGGCGGTGCGTATCGAAAAGGTCATCCCTCACTTTTTGACGCCTGTATAATAAAATTTGACTTGTCACCCCGCGCTCCATTTGAAATCGTTCCCGAACTACGAGGGCCGCAACGCGCAAATAATGCGTAATCGGCCCGATACGGTGCTATACTGGATGCCGATCCCCTCGATCCGGCGGGAATACCGATCCGAATATTTCAGGAGTAAACGATGGCCTCACAACCGACCGTGGACATGCGCGATATCCATTTCGTTCTTTTCGAACTGCTCGACATCGAGAAGCTCGGCCGCTTCCCCGCCTTCTCGGGCCTTTCGCGCGCGGAATGCGAGGAGTCGCTGCGCCTCGCCTCGCGCATCTCGAACGACATCCTCTACGACGCGAACCGCGAGGCCGACCGCCTCGGCATCGGCTACGATCCGGCGACCAAAGAGGTGCGCATTCCCGCCGGTATGAAGAAGGCGCTGGCGGCCTATTACGACGCCGGATTTCTCAGAATATCCGATCCGCAGGACGAGGGCGGGATGGGAATGCCCGAAACGATCGCTTTCTCGTGCAACGAGATCTTCACCGCGGCGAGCCTGTCCTTTTTCACCTATCCCATCCTGGGACACGGCAACGCGACGCTCCTGCGCAACTTCGGCACCGACGAACAGCGCGCCCTCTATATGGACAACATCCTCTCGGGCCGCTGGGGCGGGACCATGTGCCTCACCGAGCCGGGCGCCGGAAGCGACGTCGGGGCGCTCCGTACCAGGGCGACGCGCCTTCCCGACGGGAGCTTCCGTATCACCGGGCAGAAGACGTTCATCTCCAGCGGCGACGGCGACCTGTACGAAAACATCATCCATTTCGTGCTCGCGCGCATAGAGGGAGACCCGGCGGGGACGAAGGGCATATCGCTCTTCATCGTTCCCAAGTACCCGGTGCGCTCCGACGGCTCGCTCGGCCCGCTGAACGACGTGGTCTGCGCGGGCATAGAGCACAAGATGGGCCTGCACGGCTCGGCCACCTGCGCCATGAGCTTCGGCGAAAACGGAGGCTGCGTCGGGCACCTGCTCGGCAGAGAACGCGAGGGCATGCGCATGATGTTTCACATGATCAACGAGGCGCGCCTGGCCGTCGCGCGGCAGGGGCTGGCCGTTTCATCCTCGGCCTATCTGCACGCGCTCGCCTACGCGCGTGAGCGCCTGCAGGGCTCCGACCCGGCCGACCCCTCCGCGAGGGGGCAGGTGCCCATCATCCGTCATCCCGACGTGCGGCGCATGCTTCTTCGAATGCGCGCGTACGTGGAGGGAATGCGCGCGCTCGCCTATTATACGGCGCTCGCGATCGACACCGCGCGGCACGCGACGGGAAGCGAGGCCGCCGAGGCGGGCGCGCTCGTCGATTTTCTCATCCCGATATGCAAGGCCGGGTGCACCGACACCGGCGTGCTCGTCACCTCCGAGG
>CAZEAH010000287.1:0-4949 GCA_964510075.1 uncultured Leptospirales bacterium
ATTCTGCCGACCGGCCTGAAGTACGTAAAATCAAAACGGGCCCTGTCACTTGTGCTTCCTGATTGGGGGTTGTTCTGCATTGCCGTCCCGCGATATCAATTGGTGCGTGCCGCATAAGCGTCCGAGGCGTTCGGGATTAGACATACGGCGCGTGATCAAGAAGGTATGAAAAATAAGCCTCCGGTATTCGTCAAGCATTATTAATCGGGACGGGAAATTCTCTTGACTGAATGCCTTTCTCCAATAAATTGTTGCACAACGCCCACTGGAGGAGCGACACAGGGCGGAACGGCGCAGGACCGTACGGCCTGAAATGACCCGCCGGCGGAACAGGGAACGATGAGAATACGAGAGCTTTTTTCCGGCAGGATTTTTACCATCTCCAACTTCCTCTCCCTTACGCGGATACTTCTGGTTCCATTCATCGCCATCGCCTTCCACCTTGAAAAGGTCAACGGCATACGCGAATACCGGTATTACAGCATAGCCCTGCTCGTCTTTCTGGCGGCAACCGATTTTTTCGACGGGTACCTCGCCCGAACGCTCAACCAGGTATCGCGACTCGGCCAGTTCATCGACCCGCTCGCCGACAAGATATCCGCGCTCGCCCTGGCCGTGGCGCTGTGCGTGTACAAGGGGTTTCCCGTGTGGATGTTCGCGGTCATCCTGGCGCGCGACCTGTACGCCGTCATCGGAGGCACCCTTCTCTTCGCCCGAAGGGACATACAGGTCCGCCCCAATATGTACGGTAAAATAATGGTGGGACTGATGGCCCTCTGCGGACTCGTGTTCATCCTCGAGCCCGAAATTCTGCTTCTCGGAGTTTCCCTGCAGACGCTTTCGCTCGCGGCCGTACTCGTATTTCTCGTACTGTCCTCACTCGCCTACTGGAAGATATACTCAAGGATCTATTTTGGAAAAGAGCGGTAAACACCGGTTCGCGCTAGCTCTGGCCTTACTTTTCACCTTTTCCCACGCCCTCGCCGACAACGGGTCGATACCCATCACAAGCGCCGACGGCACCGACCGTGTGGCCCTCTCGGACCTCAACCGCCTGGGCGGACTGGATAATTCCTTCGACATCATCACCCAGCGCGGCAGGTTCTATCGAGGCACAAGGACCGCGGTATACCAGGTCGGCCTTGCGGCCGCGCTCTTCAACGGGACGCTGAAAAAATACTCCCGTCCGGTGCTCCGCCGTGAGGGCGACGTGCTCTTCCCCGTCGAGTTCGTCGAAGACCTGCTTCGCGAATTCTACCCCGACCATACCATTGCTCGGAAGGACCGCCTGATCGTCATCGCGGCCGCCAAAGCCGAACGCGCGGGTCCGATCGCCCGGGAAAAGCCGCCCGCCAGCGTCAGGGACGAAACGCCACCCGTACGCTACAGAATCGGCTTTATCATCATCGACGCCGGACACGGCGGAAAAGACCCCGGGGCGATAGGCCGGGGAGGACTGCACGAGAAGACGATCACGTTAAGCGTGGCAAGGCGGCTCGAAAGCCACCTGAAGGCGAACCTGAAAGGGGTCCGCATAGTTCTTACCCGAAACTCCGACACATTCATTGAACTGGCCACCAGGACGAGGATAGCGAACGCCCATCTGCGCGAAAACGAGAACGGTGTTTTCATAAGCATCCATGTAAACGCTTCAATCTCCCCCCGCATATCGGGTTTCGAGACCTATTACCTCTCGCCGAACGCTTCCAATGAAGAGGCACGCGCCACCGCGGCGCTCGAAAACGACGTGGTGGTGCTTGAGGAAAAATCGCACCGTAAAAGCTATGACGATATAGAGCACATGGAGGCGTTCATGCTCAACGCTCAGATCCAGAGGGAAAGCGCCCTCCTTGCGGAATGCGTTCAGTCCGGAATGGACAATGCCGTTAGCGAGTTCAAGTCGAGGGGCGTAAAAAAGGCCGATTTTTTCGTGCTTCGCGGTTCACTCATGCCCGCCGCGCTCGTGGAAATAGGCTATATCACCAACCAGCGCGAGGCGCAGGAACTGCGGAAGCGTGCCTACCAGGAGAAAATAGCCCGAGGCATCGGAAACGGGGTGATATCCTTCATAAAAAAATACGAGCGCATGATAAAAAATTGATGACATCGCCCGGCCGCGCCGTCTACCCTGCTTTGAGCTTTGACAGGCCCGGTGTCGTATCCAATGAAACAATTTCTGAAACGTATAAACGCGCGCACGACAGAAACGAGGGAAGCGGTTTCCGCTCTCTACGCGAGGGCGCTCGCGTACAAAAAGGTTCTGGACGGCGACCGCGTGCGCAAGAACCGTTTTCTGGTGCTTGTCGTTTCGCTTCTGCTCATCTTCGACTACATGGTCTTCTGCTATCACGCCGAAAAAAACATTTTCGATATTTTCCCCTCCCTGCCGAAGCTTGACCTGCGTGAACGAAGGGAAATCTACATTCCCGCCAACGACGGTAAAAGCCTATTAAAGGAATCGAGGAAGATGGAGGTACCCGAGGAAAAGGAGCGCTTCGTCGCCCTCATCTTCCGGATGGTTTCGAAGGGATCCATTTACGAGAATACCTCGGGCGCTGTGCCGGTCGATACGCAGGTCAGAACAATCTGGCTGAAGGGCGATACATGCTACATCGACGCCGGTCTCGCCGTGTTGAGGGACGACACCCCTGTTATCCCAGGCTCAGAGGACAATTTCCGAGCGGCGCTCGAGAAGAGCATCACCGAAAACATACCGTCAATAAAACGGGTTGTGGTGCTCGAGAAGGGAGTGCCGCTCAAACGGCTGTGGGAGGTGGCCGCCGGCCCGAACTGAGGCCTAGTCGGGCCAGGTCCCCTCGAAGACCTCTACCGCGGGACCGGTCAGGAATACGTGATTGTCGTCCTCCCTCCACTCGGTGCGAAGGTCCCCTCCGTTCAGATGGACCAGTATGGACCGCGCGGTACGCTTTGTAAGCACACCGGCCACCGTTACCGCCGAGGCTCCCGTGCCGCACGCCAGGGTTTCGCCAGAGCCGCGCTCCCATGTACGCTGGATGACCTCCTCCTCGTTGAGTATCTGCACGAATTCGACGTTCGTGCGATTGGGGAAAAGGTCGTGGTTTTCGATCATGGTCCCGTATTTTTCGACGGGAAAGTTTTTAACGTCCTCCACATAGATAACGGCGTGCGGGTTACCCATCGACACGGCGGTTACCTCAAAACGGACGCCGTCGCCCAGGGAAAGCGTCTCGTTGATGACCATTCCGGGGCTTCCTGTCATGGGGATGCGCTCGCGCTGGAGGATGGGCTCGCCCATATCGACCCGGACGCTCTCCACCTTCTTGTTCCTTACATGGAGTTCGAGGTGCTTGACGCCGGCGAGCGTTTCAACCGAAATCCGTTTGTTTTTCGCCAGCCCTCGATCGTATACGTATTTCGCGAAACAGCGAATGCCGTTCCCGCACATCTCGGCTTCGCTGCCGTCGGAGTTGAACATCCTCATCCTGAAATCGGCCGTATCGGATTTTAGGATGAGAATGAGCCCGTCCGATCCGACGCCGAAGTGCCGGTCGCTCATGGCAACCGAAAGCTTTTCGGGATGCTTCGGAGTCGTTGAGCGCGCGTCGATGTATATATAATCGTTACCGATTCCCTGCATTTTGGTGAATTTGATCATGACCGATGAGTTCTCCCGGATGGTAGTGCTGGAAGCTGAGTACTCCACCGAACGGCCCGTGTCAAGAATTCTTTATGCCGTGCGCGCGGTATTTTAGGATTGATTTCGGCATTTCCGTACGATAGAGATTAATGCAGGCGCAGGCGGCCTCCCGCGCCCGGAGATTCGCATGAAAAAAATCTACAGGAACAACCTGCCCATAATCGCCGCCATCTTCCTTATAACAGGGGCCGCGGCATATCTCCTGCTTTTCTGGCGAGCTTCGGCGTTCAGACCTCCGGTGCGGGGCGCCGCGGGATGGCACCATATGCAGGAGGAGGAAACCGGGCGTCTCAATTCGGTACCCATACTCCTATACCATAACATCGACGGCAGGGGCCCGTTTTCAGTCGATCTCGATGTTCTTCGAGGGCATTTCGCTCTGCTCAGGGACTCGGGCATACGGGTGATGAGCCTTGCCGATTTTGTCGGGAGGCTGGGAGCCGCGTCCGCGCTCGACAGCCGGACCGTGGCCATCAGTTTCGACGACGGGTTCCTCTCTATGTACACAAAGCTGTTGCCGCTCAGCAGGGAGTTCGCTTACCCCATAACCCTCTTCGTCTACACCGATAACGTTTACGCGCGCGCCGAAAAGAGCATCACCTGGGGCCGCCTGCGCGAGCTTGAGGCCGGCGGCATTAGCGTGGAGAGCCACAGCATCAGCCACGCCGACCTGGTGCGGCTTCACGCCAGGAATACCCCCGAATCGAGAAGGCGGCTGTTCGAAGAAATCTATCTTTCGAAAAAAATACTCGAAAAATACCTGGGAAAGGAAATACGGTATTTCGCCTTTCCCTACGGCCGTTACAACATCCCGCTCATCCGCCTGTGCATGTTCGCCGGATACGAACGCGTGTTCTCCACCGACTATGGTTCCAATGTGTTGACGCGCGACAACTACTGCCTGAGCCGTCACCACATCAAGAGGGAATATTCCTCCGATTTCATCGAAAAAATAGTACGCTAGCCGTAAAAATTCTTGAACGGCCGCCGGTTGTTTATTAGCCTCCGGGTGCCGTCGCGCAGGGGCGCATACGCGTCCTGCAGCGGCACAGCGGGGGGCGTTCCAATATATCGGGACCCGATAAGGCAGGAGATGGACATACAGGCGTGTTACAGGCTGCTTGAAATTCCGGAGACGGCAAGCGACGAGGAACTGGCGAAATCGTACAAGCGGCTCGCCCTCAAGTTCCATCCCGACAGGAACCCTCACCGGGTGGAATGGGCCACCCGGGCCATGGCCTCGCTCAACGACGCGTACACGAGCCTGAAA
>CAZEAH010000288.1:0-4938 GCA_964510075.1 uncultured Leptospirales bacterium
GTGTCGGCGCGGGAGCGTCGCGGGTGGTGGCCCGCGGCACGAGCCTGTTTCTTCGCGGCGCTGTCGCCACGGGCTGGGAGCACAGGAATGAGCCGAACGAGATGGTGTACGGGGCGGGCATGGGGCTCGCCGGAGTGCGCTTTCGCGCTCCGATACCCGATACGGAATTTTTCTGGACCGCCTCCACTGCGCTCGGCGGAACATTCACCTATCGACAGCAGGCGAAGCGCTACGGCGCTTTCACCGACCCCTCGGAAACGGAAACGGTATACGATATCGGACCGACGGCCGGCGCCTGGCTGGGAATCGAATACAGATATACGCCCCGCGTAGGGTTGTTTCTCGATGCCGGTTATCTCCATTCCCTCTATTTCGATGAATTCAAGGACGATACAGTCGGCGGTCTTTCCGTAATCTGCGGCGTTTCGTATCGGTTGCGCGCTACGCCGGAGGCGCAAAGGGATAAGCAGGTATATGAGTATCGATAGTGTTTGCCTTCATGCGAAATGCCGGGCGGCACGATGCGCCGCGAGTGCGGTTCTTCTTGCGCTTTGCGGCCTCGGTTCCGGCTGTGTGCGAATGTATGACGAGCCCCTCAAAATAGTGTACGCCCGCGATGTCGCGGGTGTCTACCAGGTGTTCGTGATGGATGAGGACGGAGGATCGGTTTCCATGCTTACGGCCGGCGCCGCCTCCAACAACAATCCGTCGTGGTCCGCCGACATGGGGCATATCGTATTCATCTCCACCCGGGACGGCAATTACGAGATCTATTCCATGAACGCCGACGGGAATAATCAGAGGCGGCTTACCGTTGAGCCGGCGGCGGATTACGCTCCCACGTGGTCTCCCTGCGGCGCGCGGATCGCCTTTTACAGCATGCGCGACGGCAATCTCGAGGTGTACGCCATGAACGCCGACGGCACGTGCCCGGTCAACCTGACCAACGATCCGTCGGCAGATAACTCCCCGTCGTGGTCGCCCGACAGCCGGCGGATCGCGTTTGTCAGCGGCCGAAGCGGCAATAGTGAAATCTATATAATGAACGCCGACGGTACCGGGCCTGTAAACATCACGAACCATCCGGGGACCGACGGCGCCCCCTCGTGGTCGCCCGACGGCCGGTACATCGCCTTCGAGTCGACGAGGGACGGAAACGGCGAGATATACGTAATGAGGGTCGACGGCGGCATGCAGACCAATATTACCAACACCGCGTCGCCCTCCGATGAGTCGCGTCCCTCGTGGTCGCCCGACGGCGGACGCGTCGTGTTCTCCGGGCAGACGGTGCCCGGCCAGCGGAACATCTACACCGCAAGGCCCGACGGTACCGACCGCAAAACTCTTACGGGTGCAGTCGAAGACGAGGACTATCCCTGCTTTGAGGGAAAACCGCGCTGAGTGCGCACCGCCTACGCCGTGAAGCCGCCCCGCCGTTTTGAAAATATTCATCTTTAATGATCATAATTTGAATAGTGTACTGCACATAATAACCGTTATTTTTTAATTTTTTTGTTTTTATTATTGACAGATTGTAATACATATTTCACAATCCAACCAGTCGGTTTTTATTCTGGTCGGTCGGTACATCGCGTCATCCATGTAATTCGAAATGCCGGTCGCCCATGGGTCGTGCCGATACCGTTCACTTATATCATTTTTCGCCCCAGCGTTCCCCCTGGTCCACGACAATCGCTATCGTTGCGGTATTTTTGCCGCGGGCTTTTGTAGGGTGCCGGAACGGTTTTCGGGAATCAGCAGAACAGGCCGTACGCGTATTGTAATGTAAAAGACGGATTCCCGTCCCGGGCGGAGCCGTGTCCGTTGCCGCCGGGCGCGCCTAATTCGTCGAACGAATCGCACGCGGGTGACCGATGAGCACAAACACTGACCTCGAGGCCCTGCGAAGACCGCAGATCGTCCAGGCGGCGCTTCTGGCCATTTCGGAGCTCGGCATCGCGAACGTGACGATGGACGACATCGCGCGCGCGGCGGGGCTCTCCAAGGGGGGCGTGGCGCACTATTTCTCCGGGAAGGACGCGCTCTGCAAGGAGGCGTTTCGGGAGTTCTTCTCGCGGATTTTCCAGCGCAGTCGCGAGACCATGGATGCCTGCGGCGGCCCGCTGGAAAAGCTCCTCTCGTTCGGCTGGCTCTACAACTGGGACGATCCGGACGTAAATCTCGGGTACCCGATCCTCTTCGACTGCATGGCGCTGGCCCCGCGCGACGCGGAATACCGCGCGCTGTTTCATGAATGGGTGGATTCCTGGATCATGTTGCTCAGTGAGGCCGTCAGGAGCGGGCTTGAGAGCGGGGCTTTCCGCGGCATCGATCCGGTCGACACGGCGCGGACCATCTCGTCCATCTATCATGGAGTCGCCGTGCGCTGGTACCTGGACCGCGAGTCGCACACGTCCGCATGGGCGGTCGACGCGTGCAGGCGGTCGATCTCCGGGCTGCTGGGGGCCGATCTGTCGCAATGAACGTATCGGCGCGACGCCTCTCCGCGGGTGAATGCGGACGCGGCGCGCGCTCAAACAAATAAAGTCGCAGGGAGGAGGATATGGCGGTTTTTGCAAACACGGAAAAGATGTACGAGGTGCTCGGAAGCCTGTTCGAAACGCTTCTGAAAGATGCGACTGCCGGGCCGAAGTTTGTCGAATCGGACATCGTCATCAAGTTCGATATAAACAATCCGACCGGCCAGATATGGCTTTCAAACGAAGACGGCGGTAAGGTGATCTGCGGGCAGGCGGCGCTGAAGCCCACGATAGAGATGACGCTTTCGGGCGACACCTGTCACCAGTTCTGGCTGCAGCAGATCGCCATGCCCGTGGCCCTCGCCAAGGGACTCATCAAGGCGAAGGGGCCCATGCCCAAGGTCATCAAGCTCCTGCCGCTTTTAAAGCCGGCGTACGCGGCCTATCCCGACATCGCGAAGAAGCACGGACTTCCGGTGTGAGGAGGAGCGCATGAGCATTGAACGGAGCATGAAGCAGTACCTGGACGATCGGAGGGAGTCGGTGCGGATCGCCGCGCGCCTGCTTTTGGCCTCCGGCACCACGTCCCCTCGCGTGGGGGGCGTGGGCGAGTGCAGTATCCACATAATAGAGGACGAGTGCGCGATCGAGGACCTGTGCCAGCAGATAGAGAGGATGTCCGCAGACAACAAACGCTGGGACTTTTTCAAACGCGACGCCGCGATGCTCCGCGACGCGGACGCGGTGCTCGTCATCACCTCCATGCGCTGCAAGACCGACCCCGCGGACACCAACTGCAATATGTGCGGCAAGCTTACCTGCGAGTACCTTAAGGCAAGCGAAAAGCTCCCCGACGAGCCGGGGATCGCGTACCCGGGGCCGCTGTGCGTCTTCCGCGCCAACAACATCTCGTACGCCGTCGACGCCGTGGTCCAGACCGCGCGCGCCATGGGTATCGACTACGGGGTCTTCTGGTCCGCCGGCGCTGCGGCCATGCGTATGCGGCTGGTCCCGAAAAACACCGGGTTCGCGCTGGCGGTCGCCATCTCGGTGACCGAGAAGAGCCCGTTCCGCGACATCCCGGCGAAGTACGACGAGATAAACGAATCGACGATGAACGACCGGATCATTCGGCGCCTGTGGCCGCAGTTCCGTTCGATCTACAGTTAGGGGAGGTGAGCATATGCCGGCACGTGAGATGACGGAACTGGTCCAAAACGGTCTGGAGCGCGCTGTCGAGCTCATGGCGGTCGCGGCCCACAACTCCTTCCGCTTCGGGGGACGCAATACCATGCGGCTCGTGAGCCTCGCGAAAGAGGACATGGTGGACATAGCGGAGTTCTGCTATTCGCTCGGCGACATGTCGCCGCTCGCCGCCCGCGACGGGCGCTTCCTCATGGAGCTTGTCAAGGAGCCCTGCGCGCTGATACTCATCGGCGACAAACGGAAATCGGACTTCAACTACAACTGCGGCGCGTGCGGCTACCGCACCTGCGCCGAGCTCAACAGGGCCGAGGAGACCGAGTCGCTCACCGCGCGGGGACCCAGCTGTCAGTTCAAGAACATCAACCTCAATATGGCGGCCAACGCCGCCGCGTCGATGGCCTGGCGCCTTGGGCTCCACTGCCGCGTTTTCTCGACGCTTGCCTTTGCGGCCTTTGCGCTTAACAAGATGGAGGGGGTTGACCTCGCCGCCTGCGTGGCGGTGAGCGCGGCGAAGAGGGACCCGTTCTTCGACCGCCACCAGTACTGGACCGCCGAGCACTGGGACGAAATATTCAAAAAGGAATTTCCGACCTTCACGCGCGGGTTCATCGGCGCGGTTGAGGACGAGTAGGAGGGCGCCATGGCGACGAAATCGCATCTCAACCAGGTGATCGCCTCGCATCTCGTGGAGCTGAAGGCCGACGAGAAGCCCGACACCGTGGTGTACGTCTTCGAGAAGGGAGAGCACGGCGAGGACGTACTTACCTATCGCGACCTTCACGAGAAAGGGAATAAAATCGCGCGCATGCTCCTCGACGCCGGCCTTGACAGGGGGGACTCGTTCGCGGTCTTTATGCGCAATTACCCGGAGTTCGTTTACGCGCTGCTGGCGGGCACCACCATCGGCGCGGTGATGGTGCCGATCGATCCGCGCAACCGGGGAGACAGGCTGAGATTCTTACTGAACAACTGCGGCGCGAAGGCAGTCATCACCGCCGACGACAGCCTGGAGACCCTCGAAGAGGTGGTTGACGATGTTCCCTCGGTAAAACTGGTGAGTGTGGCGTATCATGCGGAAAACGGCCTTCCGGTGTCGCCGAAATACCACGCTCTCAACGAAACGCTGGAGAAAACCGCGTGGGAGACGGTCGATCAGCGCATTATGGACGTTCGGCACCCCATGCAGATCATCTATACCTCGGGCACCACGGGCGACCCCAAGGGCGTGGCCATACGCAACAACCGCACGGGG
>CAZEAH010000289.1:0-4923 GCA_964510075.1 uncultured Leptospirales bacterium
ACCTCCGACTCCTCCATGAGCTTGAGGAGGTTCCGCTGAACCCCGGTGCGCGACACGTCGGGCCCGTAGACGTTTCCGGTCGAGGCGATCTTGTCGATCTCGTCGAGGTAGATGATGCCGTATTCCGCACGGCTGATGTCGCCGTCGGCCTCGTGTACGAGCTCGCGCACCAGGTCCTCCACGTCGCCGCCGACATAGCCGGTCTCGCTGAACTTGGTGGCGTCGGCCTTTACGAAGGGAACGCCTATGCGCTTGGCGATGAGCTTGATGATGTAGGTCTTTCCCACGCCCGTGGGCCCGATGAGCAGCATATTGCTCTTGATGTTGCCGACGATGCGTTCCTCTTCGGGGATGGAGCGGTCGAGCTTCATCCTGTTGAAGTGTGTGCACACCTTGGTCGCGATGACCTCAACGGCCGACTCCTGCCCCACCACATAGCGGTTCAGGTAGCTTTCGAGCTCCTCGGGTTTTATATCGAAATTGATATCGGACTGGTGCGCCGCGGTACCCGGCTTCGATCCAGCCGTTTCCGCGTTGGGCTTGACGGTTTCGTTGAGCTCGGACTTCAAGAGCTCTTCCCAGTCCCGGTTCGGATCCAGTGATGGTTTCGCCATGTTTTCCTCTTCTTAGTTGTCACGACCGCGCTATGCACGCTCCGATCATCGCGGACCGGATAATTGAATTCACGGTCGTTCAATCGCTCTACTCTGATTCTCTATGACTCCCATTAAGCGCAAATGTTACCTTCCGGGTTCCTTCGCGCCATGGCGCGTCCTTCCCCCTTACGGTAATCCTCCTCCGCTTATTTCAGCATACCACACATCCCGGCATTATAAGAATATACGGACAATACTCCGGAAAGCGAAGCATAATTCAACGCATTCTTTGGAAATATCGGGCGATGATGATGAATTTCGAGGCAACTCTCATATGCCGCCGCGAATGTCATTTACGCACCGACGTATCACGCGTGCAGCCCTTTTAATGACACCGACTTTGCGCGAAGCCCTACCCCCTTGCACCGTTCGCTTCCGACGGCCGGCGGAGAGTAAATCCAAAACACGCCGAAAATTTTTTGGAAAACAAGAAAAAAAAGCTTGCAAAATACTATACGCATATATACTATATACATGTAGGCGTTACGGAGGTATAGTATGACAAAACCACTGCATGCCGGACCGACGATCATCCGCCGCTGTCCCGAATGCGGAGCACCGCTTCTGCCCGAATCGGGCTGTTTTTACTGCCGCTTGTGCGGATTTTCCCTCTGTGCGGTTTGATTCCAAAAAATAAAGGGAGTCCCATGAAGGCGAATGGACAATCAAAAGGTCGTTTTTCTTATCAGAATCGCGGGAAAAACAACGGAAATCAGGGTGTGCTCTTCGGGAGCGAAGTGCGTGCTGATCATACGAAGAAATACTCCGCGACCGACGAGGCAATCGGCATCATTATCGCCATGTTTGGCGGTACGGTAATGGAAAACATCGTTCCCGGGGAGGATGCGCCGCGCGGCGACGGTCGCGGCACGGCGTACCGGGCATCCTCGGAACGCATGATTAACGCACAGGGCGGCGCCGCTGAATCGCTCGCGCGGTTTTCATCGACGCCTCTGTATAAACTCTGCGAACTGTAACCTCCCCCACTTCCCCCGCGGGACAGGGCTTCGGAGATATCGTATCCCTTTATCCCCCAAACCCCCGCACCTCGTCAGGAGCCCTGTCCCCGATCTCTTCCCCTTTAAGAGTATGCATGGCATTTATATCCACACTCGCCATACTTCTATTGTTGTGGTTAAATCGGCTTTCCTTATAATTATTGAATGATCTGTTTTGCTCCACCGGAGCCGAACAATCGAGCCGGATTCCCGTAGAACGACACACAAACAACGATTGCGGTTTTGTGCCGTCGGATTGAACCCTCACTTCATACGAAAAGCTGACGCTTCACAGGGAATGATTACATATACCGGCACATCCTCTTTAATAATTCGCCGGTGTCTGCGACAAGAGTACTCTTGTTAAAAGCCAGTTCGGCACAATCCTGCCGAACCAGACGGCGTATTTCATTCCAGCGGGAAAAAGATTTTCCCTTTTCTCCTTTCTGAAACCCTCGAGCACGTATTCGGCGGCCCGCTCTTCACTGATAATATTCGGCGCGGGGATCCCGTCACCCCTGATCGCATCGGTATCGACGAACCCCGGGTGAATGGTCTGGATGATTATGTTGGTGCACCCGAAATGCTTGAGTTCCATACGCGCGGTCTCAAGGAATATCCGCCCCGCGCTCTTCGCGGCGGTATAATCCCCCTGCATGGGAATACCGAAATACGTCGCCTGGGAATTCATGTGGGCGATCATGCAACGCGTTTTCTGCAATTTCATCTGGCGAATCAGAGGACAAAAGAAATTTATCATGGTATCGTAGTTCGTACGCATGATACCCAGGATGGTTTCACTGGACGCGGTGATCGTGTTCGAGGGCGGTCCCGCTCCGATGTTCAGGAGGGCGATATCAATCCGGCCGAATTCCTTGACAATCCCCGCAACGACGCTTTCCGCGTGAATCGGATTTGTAGCGTCGCCCGTGTATGCCATGCATGTACTGCCGTTCCCGCGAATTTCATCGGCAACGGCGTTTAGAAGATCCTTGCGCCGGGCGGTTATAATTATCGAATTGTTGTGACGACTCAGAGCGATCGCCACGGCCCGGCCGATTCCGGAAGAAGCGCCGGTAATCAGAATAACTTTGCCTGAATAATCCATGCGGCCTCCTTGAAGACTGTTTTGCCGTCTCGATTGTTACCAAAGCTTATTCCATTGCGACTACATCGTCCAATCACCATTTAAAAAAACCTCAATCAAATTACACATATCCTATTAAATTTTGCCTGTTGGTTCGAATTGTGTAATGAAGAAATGAAGGGAAGAGTACGTGCCGAAGGAGGGACTTGAACCCTCATGGAGTTGCCCCCGGCGGATTTTGAGTCCGCTGCGTCTACCAGTTCCACCACTTCGGCGTATAATTAACGGTTATTTTTAGGTCTGGGGATGCCGTTCCCCCGGCACGCGTCACTCGGGCTGGGGAATCTCGTCCATCTCTATGTACTTGCCCTTGGCGCGGGCGACAATCTTCCCCATTTCGTTTTCGATCTCGGCGCGGTTTTCGATCACCCGTTTGTTCTTTTTAACGTACCAGCCACGTATATACAGGTTCTCGTTGATGAACGCGGGCTGGAGATATCGGATCGTGAGCTCGCCGGTAAGGGCCATGAGATCCATGTACTTGTTGACCGTCATCATGGTCTCGTCGAGCAGCACCGCGATGATACCCGCGTGGATGATGTTGGGAGGGCCTTCAAGCTTCTGATGCGCCCTGTACTCGCCGTATGCCGTCTTGGTGTCTTCGTCAAACTTGAGCTTAAGCCGCAAACCGTGCTCGTTGTCTACGCCGCAGCCAAAACACGTCTTATCCTCGAACTCGATCATGGGCGCTATAATTAATTACGGGATTCCATTTGTCAAATACTTTTTACTTTACAAACGGCGGGTTCCGGCGGAAGAAACGGTGCTCGACCGGAGGCGGACGCGGCATTTCCCGCACAGGGTGCGTAAATCCCGCATCAGCGGAACGGGTTTCGCGGCAAGACGCCTGCCGTTAGACTGCAGCCGCGCATACGTCACCGCACAGGGCAACAAGCACTCCCATATTGCTCAATCGCCGCATAACCGGTCTTTTGTCCCTGTTGTGCCGGAACCGTCCATGCGGCCGCCGGGCGTTCGTCGTTCTCAGTGGCCGCCGGTCTTGCCCTTCATCTTCTCCAGCAGCATGTCGATTTCGTCCTGGTCCAGCCATTCATCAACGTGCTTGGGCTGATTGTTGGTGGTCATCAGGTACATTTCCATGGCCATGATGAGGTCTTCCTTGCTGAGGACCCCGAGCGTAACCAGTATTTCACCGATAAGGCGCTCGGCATTGTCCTTCTGGAGGAGCAGGGCCTCGTTGAGCTGGGTTTCAGAGATTATGCCGCTCTCCACCAGGAACTCTCCTACCTTGAGATCGGATGTCGGATTCTGTTTCATGCGCACCTCCCTGTGGTCCGGCGCCGGATGTCCGGCCCCGCCGTCCGGCCAGGCTGCGTCGACCGCGGAGCGGCGTTCCGTACCGCTCCGACCCTGACGATCCCCTTAAAATATACCATACGACCGAACAGCAAAGTCAAGTTAAATTCTTGACCCGCTACATCGCCGGGACCATGCTGATATATGGCGCACGGCCCCTCCGGGGGCGCGCGGACCGACTACCGATACCGGAATAATTCCATGATCGACAGGATCGCCGTCGCGGCTTCGGCCGTCATTATCCTCTCTCTTCTTGTCTCGCCGACAGACGGGGCGCGCCGCACCTTCCCCTCGTTTATCGGCGTGGCCGAATGCAAAAAGTGCCATGAATCAGACGGCATAGGCAATCAGCACAGGGTGTGGTCGGCCTCGCCGCACGCGCGCGCGTTCCAGACTCTCTCGCAGGAAAAGGGAACGGAGGTCGCGCGCAAAGCGGGGGTGGACGACCCTGCGCGGAGCCTTGCCTGCCTTAAATGCCACACGACCGGAGGGGGAAAGACCGAGGCCACCAGGACCGAAGGAGTGGGATGCGAGGCATGCCACGGGCCGGGCAGCCTTTACCACGAGTTCAGCAACCACGCGTCCTTCGAGGCGCGGGAGAACTCGTACCGGAAGGCCGTTTCGCTGGGGATGTACCCCATACTGGGATACGACGGCATAAAGGCGCGGGAGCGCCTGTGCCGCTACTGCCACACCGAAGAGCGCCCCTGTTATCCGGAAAGCGCCGAGGAGCGCAGGCGGCAGAAGCTCCCGCTCGGCCTTATCGCAGACTTCATCTTCAAGCACCCCCTGCGCCGCAGGTAGG
>CAZEAH010000290.1:0-4920 GCA_964510075.1 uncultured Leptospirales bacterium
CATATTCTCATCGATTCCGGATAGCAGTGTGCTTTTAGCCGGCGGAGTCCGGGAGGACTCTTTATCAAACGTTTACAATTCCATTTTACAGATGCAGGGAGGAAAGATTACAGGATGGTATGACAAAAGAACTCTGCTTCCGTTTGCGGAATATACGCCTTTTGGCGCGACGATTCTTGGTAAGTTTTACGATTCCCCGGACAGCTTCCGCGCGGGCGAAGAACCATCCATCCTCGAGATGTCTGGAATACCGGTCGGCGCAAGCATCTGTTTCGAATCGACATACCCTTCTCATATCGCCGCTTCGGTACGCAATGGCGCGCAAATCCTTGTCAATGTTTCAAACGATACCTGGTTCGGTCGTACGTCGCAGCCTCAACAGCACCACCGTATTGCGCGGGTGCGCGCGATAGAGGCCGGAAGATACATGCTCCGCTCATCAAACAGCGGTATATCTTCTATAATCGCTCCCACTGGTGAGGTGATCGCCGAAATCGGGCTTGGAGAGGTAGGCTCAATCCAGGCAACAATCCGACCCCTGGTCGAAATGACTCCCTATCATCGCCACGGAAATCTTGTTATTCTCATTTCGCTCGCCGTATCGATATTCTCGATGGCGGCGCGCGCATTAACCGGGAGTTACTATCACGAATAAAATCATTCCTGCCGACGCGGTGAACCGCCAGCAAGGGCGCAGGCGGCCGTCGGTCGGCAATGATTTCGTTGAAACAGAGCGACATAAGGTCACCGGACGGCGCCGGCTGCTATGGCTTCCCTGCGCCTGAAAGTTTCGGCATCGTCTCCGAATATCTCTTTCTGGAGCGATTCGATCATTTCAGTTCTTTCGTCCTCGCTGAGGCCGGGGGTGGTTTGTATTTCGCGCTCGCGGGCCCTGTAGGTCCGCTCCCTGCCGATATCGGCGGCGATCTCCGAATCAACTCGCTCGAGACGGCGGACCGTCTCTTCCGAAAAAAACTCCGATCTGAACGAACGGATTTTCTCGGCGCGTTCATCATCGTTGAGTTCGCCGAGGTCCTTTGCGTACAGCTGGAGTTTTTCGTTGTATCGGTCAAGTGATTTGCGTCCCTCGTCGAAAGGAGATCCTGATTCACCCCAGATGTCGTGTCGGAGCTTGGCCAGTTTTTTCTCCTTTTCTGCCCCGTAGGAGTTTTCGTTGAGCACGATCGCTTTCCTGAGTTTATACTCCTGCGTGCGGACCTCGAAACCGAACAGCCTGTCAGCTGTTTCCGCACCGAAAATTTCGCGCCGGTATTTCTGTAAATCGTTGAGATATCTCAGCGCATCGCGGCTGGACGAAGGAGGAAGGAACCTTTTGGGATTTAACAGAAGTGACCGCTCGTAGGCCGCGTGTTTTTTGTAAAGAAAAAACATTTCCTCGGCCTTCCGGGGATTCATCGTCCGATAAAGATAGTCGCGTATCGCCTCGATATGTTCGTCGTATCCCATTTCCTTGAAGCGGGATTGTAATGCCTTGAATAAGCGAAGAGTCTGATGGTTTACGACACTGTCGGCGAAATAGCGTTCAATTTCCCCTCCGTCAAGATCGAGCGTTTTAAAATAGAGACGGTACTCTTCGGCGGAGATGCCTTTTCCTTCTCGAATAACGTAAGGGTCGGGTTCGTCACTTTTTTGCATCATGACGACGAATACGATCGCGAAAACGGCAACGGCCAACAGCGCTATAATCCTGTTGTTCCTCACTGTTCCTCCAACGGTTCTTCGAATGCTGTGCCATTCCGCTGAATGTTTCCCGGAAAATGAACACGTCATTTCCGGGGATGGTATTCGCATGGCAAACAAAGAGGGCACCCGCAGGTGCCCTTCAATACGCTATGGGAAATAGAATCAATATCCTTTGTTTTTCAGGTCGCTCACTATGTCGACATAGAACTGCGGAGCGTCGAATCCCGGAGTCACTCCGAAGAAATGGTTTATGGCGTTAATGTGTGAAACCCCGCCTGCCCACCACGCGCCTTCCTCTGTGCCGCGGAACGTTCCCCATTTCGCTGAATTGACTGATACCAGACCGTCATTGGCGCCTTCGTAGAACAGCAGAAGGAGCCATGTGGGCTGAAGTATCAGATCCGAGGTGATGGTCTTTATCTTTGTCGCCCAGCTCTGATAATAAACGCCCGCCATATTGGGAGTATTGGGATTGAACACGTTGTTCATGTACGGCCGTGAAACGTCATAGGCGTTTGCCAGGCTGTTGGGGCTGGAGTCGCCAAGAAGAAAGGCATAGACGACGTCGAGCGTTGCGCCGACAAGCCACTTGCCGGAATCGGGCAGAACGTTGATGAGGACGTCGGCCACGGCGCTCCCGCGATGAGGTCCGCACATGCTTGTGTGAGACGCGACTTTTGTGGCAAGACCGAGATTTGAGACGGCGTACCGGGTATAGATGGTGCCGTGAGAGTGACCGATTATGTTGGCTTTCGACTTGCCCGTAACGGCGAGTATTTGCAGGAACTGCTGTTTGAACTGAAGTGCCTTGTTGGCGGTACTGTCCATGCAGTTCACCGCGGTTACGTATACATCCGCCCCTTCATCCTCGAGGGCGCCTTCGATGCCCCACCAGTAGTCGATCACGCCGAGCATGTCGTCGGTGGCGCCCATGCCGTGGGCAAGGACGACAGGATAATTAGTTGCGCACGGGTAGGTGTTCCCACCCGCAAAGAGAGCAGCCGGAAACAGAAAGAGAGTGAGTAAAATTGCCGCACATACCGACCTCTTGATCACAATGGCCTCCATGATTATAAATATGCACGTCATAGCGCTCCGCTCCATCACATCCATGCCAGTGCATGGTACGGATGCATCAGTGTGAGGAGCAGAAATACATTTAGGGAACCTCTATTAATTAACATTTTTGAGGTTGATAAAGTTGCAACTCCTGATTAAATCAAGGGTTACGATTTCTGATATTGCTAAAAGTTTTAATTTTTAGAGGTTCCCTTTATGTATACATCGCTGGAAGTGTATATGAATATATGCACCCTGTCAAGATAATTTACCGTCCGGATGGTTTTTTTATGCTCAGTCGTTATTGTTCGACCACGTCTTAGGTACAATCGTGGAATATTGGAATGCGTAACGACAAAATTTTATCAACCACTCCTTATCGGCAACCTTGCGCATGTACCTATTATGCGACCAATTTTAGATACATTTTATGGCAGCTTTTTAGGCTTGACGACTCAACTAAACCGACATAATGATGGTTACACATATAGTATTATTATAATATATAAATATATAAGGAGTTCGTCATGGCCAAAAAACAGGCGGGACGTACGTCGACAACTAACAAGAGAAAACCACGGCTTTCATATGCGGACAAACCATGGCTTAAACATTATACAATGGGCTGCCCGGCTGAAATAGCGTATAAAAAAATTCCCCTGCCGGAATTCCTTGAGGTCTCGGCGCGTGATTATCCTGATCATACCGCGCTCATTTTTCAGGGGTATACCGTCAAATACAGGGAATTGAAGGAAATGGTGGATCGTTTCGCCGCCTGTCTCGCGGATTTTGGCATTAAAAAGGGAGATGCCGTTGCCATACTGTTACCCAACTGTATTCCCTGTGTAGTCGCGTATTACGCGACGCTAAAAATCGGCGGTATCGCGGTGATGAACAATCCCCTGTATAGCGACAGGGAACTCGAATATCAGTTCCGGGATTCAGGCGCCAAAGTGCTGGTGGCGCTCGATCTCCTCGCCAACAGGATGATAAATATTCGGCCCAACACTAAAATAAAGCAGATCGTCCATACATCGATGGGAGATTATCTGCCCTTTCCTAAAAATTATCTCTTTCCTCTCGTTGCAAAGAAAAAAGGCCTGCATGCCGATGTCATATCCGCGCCGGATGTGTATCGGTGGAAGGACTGTATCGCCAAATATGCGCCAACACCTCCGAAGGTCGAGGTTAAGTTCGAGGACACGGCCGTCTATCAGTATACGGGAGGGACCACCGGCGTCGCCAAGGGCGCCATCCTCACCCATAAAAATTTAAGCTGTATGGTGCAGATGTACCAGGCGTGGTTCAAAGCCGACAGGGCGGGCGAGATAGCGCTTTCGGCGCCGCCGATATTCCATGTGCTCGGAATGTCCGCGGCGATGAACCTCCCGATTTCCATGGCATGGACCGCGGTACTGGTACCCAAGCCTCAGCCAAAGGAACTTCTGGAGGCCATTCGGGCTTACCGGCCGACGATGTCGCCGCTGGTGCCGACGATGTATGTCGGTATGCTCCAGCATCCAGATCTGAAGAAAACTGACCTTCGCTGTTTCAAGCTTATGACATCGGGCGGTTCATCGCTTCCCGTGGAGGTGCTTAACAAATTCAGAGAGCTCACCGGCGTCGAGATAAACGAGGGATTCGGGATGACGGAGACATCGCCGCAGACTCATCTCAATCCCTACCTCGGTCTTTCAAAGGTCGGGTCCATCGGTGTACCGTATCCCGACACGGAGGTCAGGATAGTCGATATCGAAACCGGGAAAAAAGAAATGCCGATAGGTCAGGCCGGCGAGATGATATTCCGCGGACCGCAGATTACCAGTGGATACCTCAACAAACCGGAAGAAACGAAGAAATCTCTTAAAAACGGCTGGCTCTACTCGGGTGATATCGCCTACATGGACGAGGACGGATATTTCTTCGTGGTCGATCGAAAGAAAGACCTCATCATCTCGAGCGGCTATAACATCTACCCGAGAGAAATAGATGAGATATTTTATGAGCATCCGAAAGTATTGAAGGCCTGCGCCATAGGAGTTCCCGACGCAAGGCGCGGCGAAAACGTCAAGGTTTTCGTTGTTCTCAAGGAGGGGGAAAGCGCGACGAAGGAGGAGCTCATGGACTTCTGCCGGGGAAGACTGGCCACGTACAAGC
>CAZEAH010000291.1:0-4871 GCA_964510075.1 uncultured Leptospirales bacterium
TGATTCTTGGAAACGCAGTGAAAATGCCGACCTCCTTTCTCGATTCCGCCAGGAAGATAGCGGTCGACGACTGGCACTGGCTGCTCCCCCTTCACATTATTGTCGCCGTGTTGGGTGAGATTTTCTTTTTTCTGAGCTTTATCGGATCGGTGCTTTACCTGGTAATGGAATGGCAGCTTAAAAAGAAGGCGTCCATGCGCTTTGTGTTCCGCCTTCCGACCCTGGAATCCATAGAGAACTTCAATCGCTGGGCGATCGCGCGCGCCTTCGCGCTGATCTCCCTCGGTCTCGTGTCGGGGGCCTCCGCCGCCTACACGCTCTTCGCCACGCCCTACCAGGGCAGTCCCAAGGAGATCATTCTCTACGCGTCGTGGGCGGTCATTCTGGGGCTTTTCTGGCTGCGCCACGGAGGCCGCCTCAATCCGCACAGAGCGAGCCAGATCAACGTGCTCCTGTTCGCCGTACTCATGTTCATCTTCATGTTTTCAAATATCTACATAACCATGGGGTTTCACGGCTTTAAATGAACGACATCACGCACAGGCCCGAGATCGGTCTTATCGGGCTCAGCCATAAAACGGCACCGATCGACCTTCGCGAGCGGTTCACGATCGCCGACGACGAGCTGCCGGCGTTTTTCGATAAAACGTGTTCGGAGGGGATCGACGAGATCGTGTATCTCTCCACGTGCAACCGGGTGGAAATATATTTCATAACGCGCGACATGAACGCGGCGGTCGAGTCGGTGCTGAGCGTGCTCGAAGGCGTTTCGTCGATTCCCAGGGTGAAGTTCGAGGGCGTTCTGTACAGGAAATATTCGCGGGAGGCCGTGCTCCACCTGCTGTCGGTGGCCTCGTCTCTCGATTCCATGGTGCTCGGGGAAAACGAGATATTTTTCCAGGTGAAAAACTGCTACGGAAAGTCGGTCCGCGCAGGGAAGGCCGGCACCGTCCTCAACAGGCTCTTTCACCAGGCCTTCCGCACCGCCAAGCGCGTGCGCACCGAGACCGAGATATCGAAGAACCCGCTATCGATCGCGTATATCGCGACGGAACTGGCGCGCAAGATCTTCGACGATCTCTCGCGCCAGCGCGCGCTTCTGGTGGGCGCCGGCGAGATGGGCGAGCTGATACTGAAGTACTTCACGAAGTTCAGCGTCGGCGACATCACCATCGCCAACCGCTCGCTTGCTAACGCGGAACGAATCGCCAGGGAGATCAACCGCGAGTCGCATATCGTCCCGCTCGACGACATCGTTTCCGCGGCCCAGGGAGCGGACATCGTCATAGCGTCGGCCTCGTCCCCGAACCACATTATAACGACCGAGATGATGAAGGCCGTCGTTAAAAAGCGCGGCAGCCGCCCCGTATTCCTTATCGATATCGCGGTTCCGCGGAACGTCGATCCCGACGTGGGCAGGCTCGACAACGTGTTCCTGTATAATATCGATGACCTGAAGTCCATTGCCGATGAAAATCTCAGGCACCGGCTGAGCGAGGTCGACGTGGCCGAGGGCTTCATCCGCTCCAGCGCCGACGAGTTCTACGAGTGGTACGAGGGGCTCGCCGTCGTTCCGGCCATCGTAAAGATACGCAACGAATTCGACGAGATACGCAAAAATGAGCTCGCGCGTTACCGGCGGCGCCGGCTGAAGCACCTTCCCGACGAGGATTTTCGGGCGATCGAGGACCTTACGCGGCAGATCATGACAAAGACGCTACACAATCCTATCGCGTATCTCAAGCGCTATCAGACAAAGGCGAAAGGCCATCACGATCGGGAGGACCGCAAAGGGGCCGGCGAGGCGGCGCGCATTATCGAGGAGCTGTTTAAAAAATGAAGATTCCACCCGATTCGCTTCGGCTCATTTTCTGGGAGCTCACCAAGCGCTGCAATCTGCGCTGCGCGCACTGCCGGGCCGAGGCAGACGACTCGATTTTTTCAGGGGAGCTCGACACGGCCGCGGCCCTTCGCGTCGTCGATGATATCGCGTCGTTCGCGAACCCGATACTGGTGCTCACCGGAGGCGAGCCGCTGTACCGCGCCGATCTTTTCACCATCGCGCGCCACGCCGTTGCGAAGGGCCTCAGGATCGCGCTGGCCACCAACGGCACGCTGATCGATCCGGCAACGGCGCGCGCGATACGCGAGGCGGGCTTCAGCCGGGTGAGCATTTCCATAGACGGCGCGGACGCGGCCTCCCACGACGGCTTTCGCGGCATACCGGGCTCGTTCGAACGGGCGCTCGAGGGTGCGCGCCTCCTCCGCGCGGAGGGCGTGGAATTCCAATTCAACACGACAATTACGCGGCGCAACGTCGACGAGATCGAGGGGGTGCTGCGGCTTGCCGAGGAGAAAGGAGCGAAGGCCCTTCACGTCTTCATGCTGGTGCCGGTGGGCTGCGGCGTGGAGATCGCGGATAGCGACATGCTCTCGCGCGAGAAATACGAGGAGGTCCTCACCTGGCTGTACCATCGCACCAAAAACGCGCCCTTCGAATTCAAGGCGACCTGCGCGCCGCACTATTACCGCATCATGCGCCAGGAGGCCGGAAGGGAGGGGCGCACGGTGAGCTTCGAGACCGACGGCATGGCGGCCGTTACGCGCGGGTGCCTGGCGGGGAGCGGCGTCTGTTTCATCTCGCACCGGGGCGAGGTCCAGCCCTGCGGCTACCTGCCGCTCGTGGCGGGCAACGCGCTCGAGCGGCCGCTGGAGGAGATATGGAAAAACTCCGAGCTCTTCGCCGGGCTCAGGAAGATCGACGGGCTGGGGGGCAAGTGCGGACTGTGCGAATACCGGGCCTTCTGCGCCGGCTGCCGGGCCAGGGCCTATTACGATACCGGAGACTGCATGGCCGAGGAGCCCTACTGTGTGTACATACCGAAACGCGCGAGGTCCGGTGCATGACGCGATTCAGCCGCGCCGAGGAGCGCATAATCAACCGCATCCAGGAGGACATCCCGCTGGCCCTCGATCCCTTCGGCCGGATCGCCGACGAGCTGTCGATTCCCGCGGGCGAACTTCTGGAGACCGTGGCGCGCCTCAAGGAGAAGAGGATCGTGCGCAACATTTCGGCCATCTTCAACGCGCACCGGCTGGGCTACCATTCGAGCCTGGTGGCGTTCTCCGTGGCCGAAGAGGACGTCGACGCGGCCGTTGCGGTTATAAACGCGCACCCGGGCGTGAGCCACAACTATCTGCGCGACCACCGTTTCAATATCTGGTTCACGCTTGCGGTGGACGCATTGACCCCGCTTGAGGTAACGGCCGCGGTACTCGCGCGCCTGTGCCGCGCGGAGGACCATCTCATTCTGAGAAACGAAAAGCTCTATAAAATAGGATTCATGCTCCGTATGGGCGACGATGCGCGGGATGATGAGGACGATGACGCGGCCCCGGCGGACGCGGCCGCTACACACGATGAAGGGGAGTACACGCTCTCCGACGAGGAGCGGGACGCCGTACTCCTGCTCCAGACGGACCTTCCCATCACCGGCAGGCCGTTTGACGAGATCGTCGCCCGTGCCGGAAGCCCGTTGAGCGCAGGACGGCTCGTGGCGATCGGGGAGGAGCTTAAAAAGAAGGGAATCATGCGCCGCTACGCGGCCGTGCTGAAGCACTACAACGCCGGGTATGGCGCCAACGCGATGACCGCGTGGAAGATCGGCCCGGACCGCTCAGAGGAGGAAGTGGTGCCGGTGTTCCTGTCGAACAGGAGCATTTCGCACCTGTACCGGCGGACCGAACACCCGGGGCGCTGGGAGCACCCGCTCTTCGCGATGATCCACGCCCGGAGCGACGCGGAGCTCGACGGGATTATCACCGCCCTCGAGGAGAAGTCGGGACTGAGGGACTATCTGGTGCTGAAAAGCCTGCGCGAGTTCAAGAAAAAGCGCGTGACGTATTTTTCGCCGGCGTTCGACGAGTGGAAGAAGGAGAATGTGCGATGATCGACATAGGCAAGCTTTACTGCGGCGGTTCCTCGACCGGGGACGGTCTGCGATACGGGACCGAGGCGCCGTCGGACGCTCACGGCAACGCGCCGCACCGGCGCGAGCTGCTGGCCGGCGAGCGGCGTCCGATAGTGGTCTGGAGCACCACGCGGAGCTGTAACCTGAGCTGCGTGCACTGCTACACGGACTCGGCCAACATGAAGTATTCGGGCGAGCTCGATACGGACGAGGGGATGAGGCTCGTCGACGACCTGGCTGCGTTTCGCGTGCCCTCGCTCCTCTTCTCGGGCGGAGAGCCGCTCATGCGGAAAGACCTCTTCCGCCTCATTGAGCACGCCTCGAACGCCGGCATACGGCCCGTCATCTCGACCAACGGCACGCTCATCGATCGCGAGGCCGCGCGCTCCATCCGCAACGCGGGCGTCACCTACGTCGGCATAAGCGTGGACGGCATGGAGGAGGGCAACGACCGCTTCCGCGGCATGAAGGGCGCCTTCTCGAAGGCCATGAAGGGCTTCGAGCACTGCATCGCCGTCGGGCAGCGCGTGGGGCTTCGGCTCACGCTCACACGGCGCAACTACGAGGACCTGGACGGTATCTTCGACTTCATCGAGCGCGAGAAGATCAGCCGCGCGTGCTTTTACCATCTTGTCTATTCGGGCAGGGGCGGGAACATGTATGGAGACGACCTCACCCACGCGGAGAGCCGCCGCGCGATGGACATCATCCTGAAACGCACGAAGGACTATTTCGACCGCGGGCTCGACATCAATATCCTCACCGTGGACAACCACGCCGACGGCGTCTACATCTACCTGCGCCTTCTCGAATCCGATCCGGCCAGGGCCGCGGAGGTGCGCGAGCTTCTTGCGTGGAACGGCGGGGGGGGCCATTCGACCGGGGTCGGCATCGGCAATA
>CAZEAH010000292.1:0-4839 GCA_964510075.1 uncultured Leptospirales bacterium
GCGCAATGTCTGGGCGATATCCTGGGGGCGGTTCCCGTGCCGCGGCCGAAAGCCGCGGGCGGTAAAAATAGATCGCGCGCAATAAAAGCGAAGGAGGATGGCGGATGAAGGATCTGAAGGGCAGGGTTGCCGTTGTGACAGGGGCGGCCATGGGAATGGGGAAGGACCTGTCGGCTAAACTTCTCAAGGAGGGCTGCAGGGTGGCGCTTGTCGACATAAACGCTAAGGAGCTCTCGAAGACGGAGAAGGAGCTCTCGCGCCTGGGTGAATGCAGGTCCTATGCCTGCGACGTATCGGACCGGAAGGCCGTATACGCGATGGCAAAGAAAGTGGCCGGAGAGATGGGGCCCGCAGCGATTCTGATCAACAACGCCGGTATCGTACGCGCGAAAGAGCTTCTGGACCTGGACGATGACGCGATCGAGAAGACCATCTCGATCAACCTGACGGCGCAGTTCTGGACCTGCAGGGCGTTCCTGCCGGCGATGATAGAAAGGGGTGAAGGACACGTGGTCAATGTGGCATCGGCCGGCGGTATCCTCGCGATACCGAACCTGACCGCGTATTGCGCGAGCAAGTTCGGCGTGGTGGGATTTTCCGACGCGCTTCGCCAGGAGATGAAGAAGAGAAAGTACCCGATCGGCGTTACCTATGTGTGTCCGAACACCGTGAACACGGGTATGTTTGAGGGCTCCACAATGGTGGCGGGTACGAAAATGTTGAGCTCCGATGAGGTGACGAAGAGGATTGTGCGGGCGATCAGAAAGAACACGGCCATGGTCGCGGTGCCGAATGTCTCGGTGAAGTTTCTCACTCCTCTCACAAAGCTTCTCCTGCCGATAAGTCTCATGGACCGGCTGAACGCGATGCTTGGAATGGACACCTGTAACGATTCCTGGAAGGGAAGATCCTGCTGAGTAAAGGAAGGGACAATGAAAGCGATTAAATGGGTTCTGATCGTGCTCGGAGCGGTTCTCGTATGTAACATCCTGCTTACGGGTATCAACATTCTCCAGAAAGGAGGCTCCTACAAAGGAGAAAGCATGGAAGAGATACTCGGCGTTCCGCCCGAGAAGGCGACGGCGGCCGATATCGAGCGCCTCGGCAAGGCCGAAGTGTTCCAGCTGTTTTACGCCGCACGAACGCCGTCGTTCGCGTCAATGAAAGGCGAATACCGTGCCAGAACGCTCGCGGTCGGTATAATGGCGGCCGGAGCGGATTTCTTTACGCATACTTTCTTCGGCCCCGGACGCTGGCTGGGGAAGGCATTCTTCCCCTTTGGAAAAGATAAAGGATGGGGGTACAATCTCTTCAGGGTCGTGGGCGCGGACGGCGGGGAGGCGATTGCGCGAACACGAAAAATGGATACCTTTATCGGCCGGTCTCTCATCGACGACAGGCCCTCGTTTCACCTGGTCTACGGCCCGTATAATGGAGGCGCGGTTAAATCGATGCGGGACGAGATCCGCATGATAAACGGCAGGCTCTATCTGGGTATGGGGCATATGGCGCTCGGCGGGGGGCCGATAAATCCGGCGCCGTTTGTCCTTGTCGGACCTCCTGAAAAGTGGATAGGGCTTGACACCGAGAAATAGTTGCTGAATAATGTTCATATAATTTATACTATTCATTTAATGCGCCGGTTGTAACAAAGCGCGAGAGTATCAATTCCGATGACCCGGCTGGTTGTCCGGTATCGGAAGTTCATCGATCGGATGAAGTATGGAGCGTGACATGGCAAGCAGGTACAGAGGGTATACGGGCAGGTTGCTGCAGGTCGATCTGGGCACGGGACAGGTCGCGGAATATCATGTGTCGGATGAGGACAGGGAGCGGTTTCTCGGCGGCAGATTCCTTTCGACAAAGATTCTGTGGGACACTCTGGCTGCGGGGGTGGATCCGCTGTCGCCGGAGAACGTTCTTATTGTGATGACGGCGCCCCTTACCGGTACGGGGGCTCCGTGCACCAGCAGGTTCGACATCTCCGCAAAAAGCCCGCTGACCGGCGCGATCGGTCATTCAAACAGCGGCGGCAATTTCGGAATCTATCTCAAACGGTGCGGACTCGACGGCCTGCTTGTCCGCGGGCGCGCGCCCAAACCGGTGTATCTGGCCATTGACGAAAACGGAGTTCAGATAAAGGACGCCTCGGAGCTGTGGGGGATGGACACCGAAAAGGCCCAGCACGCGCTTATCGAGCGCCACGGCAAGGGCGGCACCATCGTAATAGGCCCCGCCGGGGAGCACCTGGTAAAATTCGCGGCGATCGTTTCGCAGGAGCGACTCCACGGGCGCACCGGAATGGGCGCTGTGATGGGGTCGAAAAACCTGAAGGGCATGGTGGCGGTCGGAAACGGCAAGATCGAACTCGACCGTCCGGGGGAATACAAGGATCTGGTTAAAAAATGGACCACAATGCTGAAAGAGCACCCCGCCACGGGCGAGGCCGCGCCCCGTTACGGGACAGCCGGTTTCCTCACCGCGCTTTCGCTTCGCAACGCGCTTCCGACAAAAAATTTCAGCGCGGGAAGCTATAAGGATGCCGCGATGATCGGCGGCGAGCGCCTGGCGGATGAATTCCTGGTGAAGAATACCGGTTGCCTCTCATGTCCCATACGCTGCGGGCGGGTTGTCGTCGTCGACGGGCGCGAGGTAAAAGGCCCCGAATACGAGATCCTCTGCCTGCTGGGGTCGAACATGCTCATCAACGACATGGAGGCGATTTTACGGTGGAACTACGAGCTGGACCTGCTCGGCCTCGACTCAATAAGCACCGGCACCGTATTGGGATTCGCCGCCGAGCTGAACGAACGAGGGCTGTGGAAGAACGGCATAGAGTTCGGGAAGAAGGAAAACATTTCGGAGGTGCTCCGCAGTATCGCGTATCGCGAGGGGATCGGCGCCGATCTCGCCGAGGGAGTGCGCTTCCTCGCCGGCAAGTACGGCGGTGAGGAATTCGCGCCGCATGTGAAAGGGCTGGAGCTCGCGGCCTATGAGCCGCGCGGAGCCGTAGGCCACGGGCTGGGCTACGCCACCGCGAGCCGGGGAGCCTGCCACCTGGACGGGGGGTACCTCATCTACTTCGAAGCGACCGGACCGGTGACGCTCGACCCCTTCCATTACCGCTCGAAACCGGGCTGGGTGGTGCTCGATCAGAACCTTCTGGCCGCCATCAGCTCCGGGGGCAACTGCCTGTTCACCTCGTGGACGTTCGTCCCTCCCGTCGCCTTCAGGGTGCCGGGGAGCAAGCTGCTTTCATCGATCATCACCGGGATACTCACCCACTCGTGGGCTCTCGTCGACGCGCTTCTGCGATATCCGAAAATTCTGAAGTTCCATCTGCCCATGCTGCCGCATACCAGGGCGATAGAATACGCCACCGGAATGAAAATGGATTTTGGCGCCTATTTCAGGGTCGGGGAACGCGGTTATACGCTGGAGCGGATGTTCAACATGCGCGAGGGGATCGGCGCCGACCAGGACAGGCTGCCGAAACGATTCACCGATGAGCGCCTTCTTCCCGACAAAAAGGAATCGGTGGTCCCGATGGGGAAAATGCTTCCGAAGTACTATCGACTGCGGGGCTGGGACCGGTCGGGGCGCCCCACTGCCCGGACCCTCCGTAAACTCGGCCTGGACGGACTGTGATTACTTCGGCGCCTTGATGTCGGCGATGGCCTCGTAGTCCGAGCTGAAGGTGTTGACGAAATCGGAAATCCCGACGATGTCCATCACCTTCTGGAAGTGGCCGGTCAGGCCGACGAAGCTCACCTTGCCGCCGACCTCGTTGATGTTCTGAATGATGTTGATCAGCGTCGCGATGCCGGCGGAGTTGATGTAGTTGGTCTTCTCGAAGTTGATGATGAGATGCTTGGGATGGTACTTGTCCCTGAGTTTGCCGAACACCCGCATAACCTCGGCATCCGCTTCCGATGTCATGTCGCCTTCTATTATAAGGATGGGAATGCCTTCCGTGTACTCGAACGTGACCTTGTGTGCGGTAGCCATCGCGCTCTCCTGCGTAATGATTTTTGCGGGTCCGGGCCGTCTGTGTGTGTAGCCTCGAAAAAACCGCATAATACATGTGCCATTTCAGGCCGACTGTCAAGTACTATTCTTGGATTACGCCTTTTCGAGCGGCGTATATTTTTCGAGAAAGGTTTTTCTTTCGCCGTTCCCGAACACTATGGTGAGTTTCACGTTATCGCCGCTTCCTTCCACCGCGAGGATTCTGCCCCTGCCGTATTTCGGATGTAACACGACTTCCCTTGTTTTAAAGCGCGAACCGTTGCCGGTCGGCCGGCTTTCTCCCCCGGCGCGGGCGGACGGTGCGGACTCCGTCGGTTGGAAAACAAGGCGGTCGCGTACGGGCGCGCTGTAGCCTCCTTCCCCGTACTGGCGCACGTCGAGTGAGCCGGCGGGAATCTCGGCCATAAAGCGCGAGGGCTCCTTGTAGCTCAGGCCGCTGTAGCTGCGACGCATCTCGGCGGAAGTAAGAAAAATACGGTCCATGGCGCGCGTTATGCCTACGTAGCACAGCCGGCGCTCCTCCTCGATGCCGGCCTCGGTGTCGCTGGAGTTGAAATGGGGAAAGATGCCCTCCTCCATGCCCGTGAGAAATACCACCGGGAACTCCAGCCCTTTCGCGTTATGAACGGTCATGAGGGTGATGGAATTCGACGGGTCGCCCTCGGCTGCGTCCGGGGACTCCTCCGAGGTAAGGAGCGATATCTCCTGCAAGAAGCGGTCCAGGCCGGCGTCTTGGTTGCGTGCCTCGTACTCGTCGACGCTGTTGACGAACTCCTCGATGTTTTCAAGCCGCGAGCGGCTTTCTATCGA
>CAZEAH010000293.1:0-4804 GCA_964510075.1 uncultured Leptospirales bacterium
CTGTCGGGCAATCCGTTCGTCATACGCGACTACCAGCAGACCGCCGTCAACGCCTACTACCGCGGCGGGGGCCCCGAGGGAGGCAGCGGCGTGGTCGTGCTTCCATGCGGCGCGGGAAAAACCATGGTGGGAATCGGCGCGATGGCCATACTCCAGACCGAGACGCTCATCCTGGTAACGAACACTGTGGCAATCCGCCAGTGGCGGGAGGAGCTGCTGGACAAGACCGACATCCCCCCCGAGATGATCGGCGAATTTTCCGGGGAGAAAAAAGAGGTAAAACCCGTCACGGTGGCCACCTACAACATCCTCACGTACCGAAAGAAGAAGAACGAGGGCTTCCTGCACTTCGACCTGTTCCGATCGAAGAACTGGGGGCTCATCATATACGACGAGGTGCACCTGCTCCCGGCGCCGGTCTTCCGCATGACCTCCGAGATCCAGTCGAAACGCAGACTCGGGCTCACGGCCACCCTCATCCGCGAGGACGGGATGGAGGCCGATGTGTTCAGCCTGATCGGCCCGAAGAAGTACGACATGCCCTGGAAGATACTCGAGAAATCAAACTGGATAGCCGAGGCCGTCTGCACCGAGATCCGAATAGAGCTTCCCGAGCACCTGCGCTACCAGTACTCCATAGCCAAGGACCGCGAGAAATTCCGCATATCATCGGAAAATGAGGAAAAAATAGAGATCGCAAGGGCCCTGCTCGAACACCATCGCGGAGCGAGCATACTCATTATCGGACAGTACATATCGCAGCTCGAGGAGCTGGCCCGACGTTTCGCGTTCCCGCTCATCACCGGGGCCACCCCGATTTCGGAGCGCGAGTCGCTGTACGCCGATTTCAAGAAGGGCGCCATTAAAGTGCTCATCGTATCGAAAGTCGCGAATTTCTCGATCGATCTCCCCGACGCGAACGTCGCCATTCAGGTCTCCGGTACCTTCGGCTCCCGCCAGGAGGAGGCACAGCGCCTCGGGCGCATCCTCAGACCGAAGAAGGGCGAAAACCGCGCCTACTTCTACACCATCATTACCTCGAACAGCGTCGAGGAGAAGTTCGCGCACAACCGTCAGCTCTTCCTCACCGAACAGGGCTACACCTACGTAATCCTCAACCGGGAAATGTTCAATGAGCGTTATTAAAACGCTCTGCGCGCTTCTCTTCATCCTTTCGTTTGCCGCACCGGCGTCTGCCGCCGGTGCCAGGGTTTTCCTGCTTTCCGGGAAAAGCACCGTGCTCGTCTCCGCCGACAACGGCAAGAGCTGGGAGCGCCTGAATGGCGGCCTGCCGGAGACCGTCGTCCCCCTCGGAATGCATTCTGATCCTTACGGGAACATATACCTCGTCTCCCGCGAGAGCGGAGTCTTCATGCTGGCCGACGGCGCCTCCCGGTGGAAAGCACTGAATAACGACGTGCTCAGGCTGCGCTCGGAACTCCATCCCGAGCGTTTCCGGAAGATCACCGCCTTCGCCGCCGACGGCACCCGGCCGGGCTCGCTCGCGCTTGCGACCAAGCACGCGCTGTACCGCTCGCATGACGGCGGACGGAGCTGGGCCGGCGTCCCGATGAAATCGCTTGAGCACAACCACTATATAACCGCGCTCGCCTTCGGCGCCGAAGGGGTTCTCTTCGCCGGGACATCGTTCCACGGAATTTATCGGGTAACGGAGCGCGGCCTCGTGGCCTCCTCGACGGGCCTTCCGGTGGAGCCGTACTCGAGGGACATGGTATTTCACGAGGAGACGGGCGCCATCGCCGCCGACCCGTCGAACCCCGCTCTGGTGTACGCGGCGATGAATTTCGGCGGAGGCTTGTTCGCCTCGCGCGACGGCGGGCGCTCGTGGAAGGCCATGCCGACGCCGGAAGGGAAGACGTTTCGCAATATCGACAATCTCACCGCGACGGGCGATTCAATCTATGTATGCGCCGACGGCGAGGCGTGGCGCTTCAACGAGCGCACCTGCGCGTGGAGCGTCCTCACGATAACCGATATCATGCGCCGCGTGCCGCGCGGCGAAAAACCGCTCGCCATTCTCGTTGCCGAGAGAAACGGCAAATACCCGCCGCTTCTTTACCGCGTCGCCCTTCCCGAAACCCGGAGGGAAAACGATCTTCGCGACCGCGCCGCCGGCAAACGGGCGCTCTACGCGAGCATACCCGCGATCAGACGGAACCTTGCGGGACTTGTCGCGGAGATCAAGGAATGCGGGATGAACGCAATGGTCATCGACATGAAGGACGACTTCGGGAACCTGCATTTTGCCACCGACAACGAGATCGCCCGCGCCGCCGGCGCCGCGCGCAAACCGGTCGACGTCCGAACGCTGACCGCCTCGCTCCGGCGCGAGGGCATACACTCCATCGCCCGCGTGGTCGTGTTCAAGGACCCCAATCTCTTCCGGTATGACGGCAACCGGCACGCGATCTGGAACGCGCGCACCAACGCCCCGTGGCGCGGCACCGAGGGCGAATACTGGGTGGATCCGCATTCCCTTCTGGTACAGGAATACACCATCGCGCTTTCAAGGGAGCTCGCCGCTCTCGGCTTCGACGAGATACAGTACGACTACATACGCTTTCCCTCGGACGGCCCCACGCACCTGTGCCGCTACCGGCACCGCCGGTTCGAAGACGGGTTCAAGTCCGAGGTCATCGGCGATTTCCTCGAGCGCGCCAAGCGCGCGATCCCCGTCCCTCTTTCGGTGGACATCTACGGCTTCAACGCCATGTACCGTTTCGGCAACTGGATAGGCCAGGACGCGGAGGTGATCGCGTCGATCGTCGACGCGGTATGCCCCATGGTGTACCCGTCCCATTTCGGCGGCCGGTATTACCGGCGTTTTCCGGGCGACGAACACCCGTACAGGATCGTTCTGGACAGCGGCACAAGGGCGCGCCTTATTACCGGCGAGGGCGCGCCGATCCGCCCCTACCTGCAGGCGTTTAAAATGCTCTCTCCAACCTGGGGGCCGGGGTACATACGGGCCCAGACGGACGCCATTAGCGACAGCGGAGTGAGCGGGTACACTTTCTGGAACGCGAAGGGCGAATACGACATGGTGCGCCGGGCGCTCGGGGGGCGGTCCGCGGACAGGTAACTCCCCGAACGCGCGCCGCGCGCTCAAGATTCCTCCGCTTCGTGCCGATACAGTGAGTATGAAGATCTCTTCCGGCATAGCGGAGATTCAGCTCTCCGTCCATCAGGGCAACCGGATCGTTTCGGAGAAGGCCTTCCTGTGGCCGGCCTATAACGCCGGGAAGGTGACGCCGATTCACGGTATCATGCGCCAGACCGAGTCGCACGCGACCTACATCACGCCCTCTCCGGAGGAGCGCGAACGCCTGCTCGGCGAACTCTTCAACTCCCCGGCCCCGGAGTACTCGGCAAAGGGACGCGTGTACGCAAATCGCTACCTCTCGTACCAGCCCGGCACCTTCTTCGACGCGCTCGCGTAATTGCAACAACCAAACGACCTCACCACCGGGTATCGTCACGCAGATGGTATGTGTATCATGCGCACCCGCTCGTTTTAAGATACGCGATAAAAAGGCTTGCCTCGACCCCGCTCCATGTGTATATTATACCACGTACAAACAGGGGTTGCCTGGGTGCGTTGATAACGCGCTTCGGTCGATACGCTCGGCAGAGAAGGCAATCACTTCTATAATTTATTAACCATCAATCATCACAACCACTAACAAATGGAGGACATTCCATGAGAAAGTTTTACGCGGTACTTGCGGTGCTCGCCTTCGTGATCGCCTTCTCGTTCGGCGCGCAGGCCCAGACCATGACGACGGATATCGTTTTCCTTAAGGGAGCATATATCCCGACATCGGTCGTAACCTTCGACGAGGCCGGAGCAGAAGATGCGGACCGTACCGGCTTCGCAATCCAGGGTGAATACAATCTCAATTTCAATAATTTCTGGCTTGGATTCGGCCTGGAATACCAGCGACTTACCGAGGACGGGCTTTCAGACGCGTTCATTGTTCCAATGATCTCAGCGAAGATCGCTGCGATGGGGGGCCTTTATATTGGCGGAGGACTTTCAGGTAAATATTTAATTTCAACTGAAGCGGATGAATCCTCCGGGGCGAAATGGACCAAGAAAATCGACCTTTGGGCTAATGGTATTATCGGCTATTACATCCCGATAGCCGAAGCGATCTTCTTTAATCTTGAGGGCAGATTCGGTTATAATCTAACCAATAATCAATATTCTGAGTATGAATTTGGCGGAAGTAAGTTTGACATAGAAAATAAATCGGCATACGACATTGCGTTCTATGCAGGGATCGGCTACAGAGCGTCCATGTCCGATTATTAAGGCTCACCCTTCATCAGCCACATCCAGCCCCCGCCATTGGCGGGGGTTTTTAAATCCTCTCAGCCGCTGGCAGCCCACCTTTAATAACGGGGAGCCTCCATTCAAAGTGCCTTGCAAGGCACTTAATCCAATAGTACAGAAGCCCAACCAACTCATCCCCCCGGCCCCCTTCTCTTCGGGGAAGAGAAGGGGGAGTTCAGACTTCAGGCTCCCTGGAGATATTCGACACTTGGCCCGCGATGTCCGGTTCCTTCTGGGATCGATTCCGGATGTGGTCCTGCGGCGCCTTATGGATCATGACGCGATACCCCCTCTCTTTCATTTTAAGAGAGGGGGCTGGGGGATGAGTTCGAAAAGCTCCCGGCCGAAAACCGGAAGCCCATCCCGGGAGCCTCCTTTATCAAAGGTGTGTGACGTACACTATGTGCTAATGCCGGCGCCGCGACAGGACGTCGCGTCTCCAGCCGG
>CAZEAH010000294.1:0-4780 GCA_964510075.1 uncultured Leptospirales bacterium
GGGGTGGACCTCAGCGTGCTGACCGCGAACCTGCGCCAGCACGGCTCGGTCCGGCTCTTCGCGACGCGGCTCCGCGGCGAGTACGGCGTCGCCGCCGACGTCGAGATCTCCGCGGTGTCGGTGGTGAACAGCCGCACCCGTTTGATCTCCTCTCTGCCATCGGCGAGCTCAACGTCCGATTCCCGCTTCCAGCCCCCCGTTCTCATGCCCATAAGAAAGCCTTCTTCACGGCTTGTCTTCCAGCCCCTGTTTATCTGAATAAGGCGCGCCGCCGGAATATAGCGTACGTTTAAAAAATCATCCGAATCATTCTTCACTCTGGCAAGGCGAACCCGGTCAATACCGCCCGGCACATTGAAGAAAACGTCGATCTCGAACCCCTGGGAAAGCCTCTCCTCTTCTTCACACGAAATACGCTCGCGCGGGATGGTACGCATTTCGGTCATTTCGAGCAGATTGGCGATAATATGGCGGTTGCTTCCCTCAAGCGCCTCCCCGGTGAGGGGGCACACCTCGTAGGCGCTTTCCTCGTCCATCAGGCAGTATCCCGAATGAAGGCTGATCTTCGCCTCCCGCAATTGCTTTTCGGCCTCCGTTACGAGCAACTGGCTGATCTGGTACTTCGCCCCGTTGTAATAGATGACGTTACGTGGACCGAACTCGCGCAGCGCAATAAATCGTGGACGCGATATGTATATCCCCGAATCCCCCTGGGGAATATATGACCGGACCGGCAATCGTGTGAAATTGTAACCGGGCAGAAAACCCTCCGAAGCAAGGTATCTGTATGGATAGAATTCCGACAACGACCCGTAAGCGTCTTTATTGCACAGAAGTGCGATCTGCCGCTCGGCCTGGCGTTCGTTAATAGCAGCTCTTCGCATCTCTTCGCTGCCAGTCTTGAACATACCGCTTTTCTTTATCCTTGCCGCTTCATCGAACTGCGCCTGTGCGGTCTCGTGCAACACCCTCCAGCGATCAAAGGCCCTGTCGAAATCATTGATCGTATCCGTCACCCTGTCGGCGACCCAGCCCGGGGTAAACCACCAGCGCTTTTTCATCGATTCGAGGATGTCATCTATCACCCGGTAAAACAACCGCACGATACGTTCCCTGTCGGCCTGGCTGCATTCCATATTCCTGCGCACATCGGTCTTAAGAGGCTGTTTCGGGTCTTCCATAAAATCGACAACGAGGTCTTTGATCGAATCGCCGATATAGCCCGATCCGATCTCCGAAAGGTAAATTGAATGCAGGTGCGTTCTTAACAGCTCTTCGTTGGTAATATCAATCTGCGGGGGAGCGACCACGCCTGCCACCATGTCGCCCGAATTGGCGAAATAATGCCGGTCGTGCGGCGAGAAACTGGAACAGAAAGTGAAGACAAGCGCCGATTGGCCGCTCCTTCCCGCACGCCCGCCCCTCTGTGCGTAATTCGCGGGATTGGGGGGGACATTGCGCATGTGCACAACGCTGAGGGTCGATATGTTTATACCGAGCTCCATGGTAGGAGAGCAAAAGAGCGCGCTTAATTTACCCTCTTTAAAGTCATTCTCGCGCTGTTCCCGAACTTCACCGGGCACCTGCCCGGTGTGGTCACCGGCGCGCAGCTTCTTCAGCGAGTTAAAATCGGTTTGATAGATCTTTTGGAAGAATGCGTTGGGGGCGATCCTCACCCTGTCTTTTTTATATGAGCGCGTTTTTACAAGGTCCGGTTTTACGTTTTTCCCGTCGCCGAGTCTCCATTCGATAACGTCAACACCGAGCTGAAATATCTCCGCCTGTTCCCCCTGGTAATTAAATGCCTTCTCCGATTTAAGCCAGCCCGCATCGCATAAAAGCCCGCACAGTGACTTAATGAACTCAAAATAACTCTCGTCATTAAACACTACGCCATGTTCTTTGGCGACTGACTTAAGGTATCTACCAAGGGCGCTACGCGACCCTATGCTTTGAATAAATATATTCCTGCCGCCTTTTATCGGTTCGTAGGCAACATGAAACGGCGTGCTGATATCGTCGTCATTTTCGAACTTCCACGGGTTCTTCAATTTCTCGCGGATACTCTTGCTTTTCCGGTCAATCGCCTCGGGGCTTAGATATTCCTCGCTGCGAATCGCATAGGCCTTCCTGATAAAATCCAATACCTGAAACACAAGCTCCCGGCGCTTCTCATGACTCATTTCACTGAGAAGCGGAACTCCCTTCCAGGGTTCATCGGTCTGGCAATTCTCATCCAGGTTTTTATACGATATTTCCAGCAGGGCGCACTGCTCCAGATTTGGCAGAACGACGCGCCAGCCCCGGCGAAGATCGTACAGTACCCGGTAGGTAATATAATCCTTAAGTGCGTTTTCATTGTCTCTTATGGCCGAGGGAAAAGTCGCCGGCTTTGTCGCGAAATCCCCCTGCTCCAGGCCCAGCACATCAAAAACGGCCTGGCCGATATTCGAGTGGTCCAGAACATTTCCGGGCGCGTTCCTCAAGGCCCTGTAAATGGATGAGCGCAGTTCGATGACATCAAGGAAATCATTAAAATGGCCTGCCTGCAGGGCCGCATCCTGCCTGTTGTCGGTAAAACTGAGTACCTTCTGATCTTTCGGATCGATGCCGTTGCGCGCGTATTCCATCAGAATGAGAAGTGAAAGCACCGTCGTCGAGGTGCTCCGGCCCTCGCTACCGAGATTGGCGAGCTTTGTCCGTTCGCTTGTCTTGGTGTCGAAAAACGTACCGCTGGTCGGATCGAAGAGCAGCCGTGCCGGCATAAACCAGCCTTCAAACTCAAGCGTATCCTCCTCGGAGAACCTGCCAGCAGCATCAAAGTATATTTTTCGCGGCATTCGACTTCGATATTTCCTTATTATGCTGGTCTTCCCGCCCTTCGTTCTATTGAGCCATGCTTCGGGAAGGGCGACGATATCCTCATCCTCATTCCAGATGTCATCGCCGAGAATCAGGTATCCACTGTCGAGGTCGGGCTGCTCGTCATCGTCATCACCCGCATCCTGCGGCTTCTGGTATTCCTTGAATTCCCTTGGCTGGAGAACGCCCTTCTCGCGGTCTTTGGAAACACAGATGAACGGGTGTCCGGAAAACCTGCTGAATACCACCGGGTATAAAGGCCGCCCCGTTTCTTTATTTCCGTCTCGTATACCCGGCTCAAGCGTAATTATCCGGTGATCCGTCGGGTCCAGGGAAACGTACACCGATCCGGTTTGCGAAATAAATTGATGCAGCTTGTAGGGGAGATATGCGTTTCGAAGATTCTTCTTCGTCGCGTTGATGTTGTTGATCCATTTGAAGAGCCGCAATAACTGCTCTTCACACACCCTCACGTCGATATTTGCAGCTTCGCTCAGCTTTCGAACGATTTCCACAAAAGCATGTGGCTTATTCCGGAGCAGAATTCCATTTTTCTCGGTAAGAGCAATTTCATTCTCGAGCCATATTGCCAGCGGGTGCTTTACCAGTTCGGCCTCAGTCCCGCCGGGACGTATCCCCTCGCGTATCGATGCTCGCAATTCGTCGGTACCGAGTGAATTGCCGTTATTATCGAACGACCTGACCAGCGATTCATTGAAAACCTGTTCCGGGGATATCATTTTCCCGAAGAATAACGAGGCAACCTTCGCGACCGCGGCCTTCTGCTGTTCATTCGACCCGCCCGAAACCATGGTTGCGGATGTTCCAATAAATGTAATCTCGTTCTCACAACGCGCTTTAATTCTTCGAATCAACAGCGCCACATCCGAGCCCTGCCGCCCTCTATACGTGTGCAACTCGTCGAACACGAGGTATTTCAGGTTTTTATATACCGATTCGCGAAGCCCTTCTTCGACCCTCCTGGTCAGAACCAACTCGAGCATCATGTAATTGGTGAGGATTATATCGGGGGGTGATTCCCGGATTTCTTTTCTTCTCTCTTCATTTTCCTGTCCGGTATACTGGGCGAATGATATTGGAAACTCCCTCTTTGTTTTCTCTTTATATTTACGTTGCAACTCTTCGATTTCGTAGGACTGCGAATTGATCAGCGCGTTCATCGGATAAACGATAATCGCCTTGACCCCCTTGCCCTGTTTATTCATAAGAAGATAATTAAAAATTGTCCCCAGGAACGTCAGCGATTTCCCCGATCCCGTTCCAGATGTAACAATAAAATCTTTACCTTCAGCCCCGGTTCTGATGGCCTCTACCTGGTGTCGGTAGAGATTATATCCACTGAATACATTCCTCATCTCTTCGTGCAACAGCCCTTCTCCGCACAGGGAATCAATGGATCCGGCTATCTCATAGGAGGGATTAAACTGAATCAGCGGATCGGGCCACAGCGTGCCGGCATCAATATCTTTTTCAACCTGTAACCTAATTCGCTCATCGTTGATATTGATAAAGCTGGAGATATACGACCTGTATTCCTTTATAATACTGGCATGAATTTTAAAAATATCCATGTATCAGCCCGACCCCTGGAATTCATTCTCATGTATCAATACTCGTATTACTCACAACCTCAAGTCTTTTTATTATAACAACTGGTTCACCTGGCGGGAAGCGGGCATGCCCTGCTCCTGCAATACGAACCGCGCAAAGCGGACCATACCACGCTATCTACCCCGCACCATCCATTCACCATTCACACCCATCACCGGCCACTCTCTTGCCCCCGCCCCGGCGGGCTCTCCCCGCAATACCGCCGAATTCCCTGCGGCGCGTTTCCGTTGAGGGCGCGTCATCAATATTTCCGCATCCGCCTACTTTCGCCCCGGAATTTTTCTGA
>CAZEAH010000295.1:0-4777 GCA_964510075.1 uncultured Leptospirales bacterium
AGAATCGGATAATTTTTTCCCGAGCTACTACGGTTATCCGCCGACGGCGCCGTCCCCGGAGACTATTTGCGTTCACGCCTCGCCGGATATTTCGGCAGGTACTCGTTTTATCGTGATGACGATCTTGCGCTGAAAGGGTGGTGGAGAATTGATATCGACCGCTGATTGCGCGTGCTCCGGGCAGGGAGCGCGCTCGTGGGCGCACTGCCTTCTCATCATCCTCTGCGCGTGGGGTCTTTGCTGCTCATCCTCCGAAGCGCCGCTCGGCGAGCTTGCGCTCGGATCGCGGCTCGAACCGGACGGTTCGATTGCCGATGGATCGCTGGAATACACGTTCAGGCCATATAGCGGGAAAGGGACCAACAGGGATCTATACAACCATATTTATTTTCAGGGAGATACGGTCTGTTTCAGCGTGCTGTCATCGCATCCCGTGGAAAAACGCATGGTCGGCGCCTGGTTTATCCACCCGGCAAGCGGCAGGCGCTTTCCCGCCGAACGACTGGATGTGGAGGGAAATCGCATATCGGGCTTTTCCCTCGTGGGTACCCTGCTTGATGAATTTTTCGCGGAGACCCGAAACAGGCCCGCGGTCCGAGGCAATCTGGAGGGCGTTTCGGTGCCTTTCGACGTGTTCGTATCGCTTACGGACGAGAGCGGCCGTCATTCCACAGTCAAATCCTCCTCTTTCATCATTCGGTATGCGGCCCGTCACGAGCGATAGCATAACGACGGGCAGTCGCGTCCCGTTCCCGGGCAACACCTATTACGTTATGCGTCACGGCCAGAGCGAGGCGAATATCGGACGTTATATCTGCAGTTCTCCCGCGGTCGGGCTTGATTCATGCGGTCTCACGCCGGAGGGCGTTCGCCAGTCGAGGGAAGCCGCTTTGAAGCATCTGGCGGCGAAGCCGGGTCTGGTGGTGTGCTCGTCAGATTTCTTGCGGGCCCGTCAGACGGCCGAGGCGGTCGCAGAAAGCGTCGAGGTCGAGGAGATCATCCATACTCCCCTGCTGCGCGAGCGCTTTTTCGGGACGTACGACGGCGGTGATGATACACTGTACCATAAGGTCTGGAGTGCCGACAGCGGCAACCCTTACAATAATGAAGCCGGGGTTGAATCGCCCGCGGAGGTAAGGCGAAGGGCTCTGGCGGCGGTGCGCGAATGCGAGTGCCGCTACGAAGAGAAAACGATTCTCCTGGTGTCGCACGGCGATATACTCCAGATACTTTTCGCGAGTTTTCTCGGGCTGTCCCCCGACCGGCACCGCGAGATAGAACCGATTATCAACGCGGAGATACGCAGGATCATCCCGGTCTGCGGCCTCCGCCTGAAGGAGCTTGAACCATGATGCGCGCGTTTCGCATTCGCCCGCGGAAATTTTTCCGGCGTCCGGCGTTTACGGTCATCGTTGTTCTTTTGGTATCCTGCTCGCGTCCCGAGGCTGAGGTGCGCAACCTCATCCTCATGATAGGCGACGGGATGGGCCCCCAGGAGATAGGCCTGGCGCTTACCTATGCGCGGTACGCGACGCGTCCGGCGGTAAAGGACAGGACGCTTGCCCTCGAGCGCGTGATGAACGACGGCGTCACCGGGATCGCCCTCACCAGCCCCGAGGGCTTCCTTGTGACCGACTCGGCCGCATCGGGTACGCAGATCGCCACCGGTAAAAAATCGCGCCCCGGGATGATCGGGATGGACCGGGACGGAAATCGCGCGGAAAGCATCCTGGAGAAAGCGCGCCGGAGCGGAAGGGCGGCCGGGCTGGTCTCGGATACGCGCATAACGCACGCCACCCCGGCGTCGTTCGCGGCGCACCGTCCCGACCGCATGATGGAGAACGAGATCGCCGCGGACCTGCTGGGCTCCGGCGCCGAGGTGCTGCTCTCCGGGGGGCTGCGCCACTGGCTGCCGGAGGGCGCGGACCGATCGACGCCGGGGACGGCCCTCCCTGCCGGCTTATCGGTCCGTTCCGCGCGCCGCGACGGCAGGAATCTGATCGATGAGGCTCGCCGCGGGGGATACGCGACCGTGTTCGACCGGGCCGCGCTGATGAAGAGCTCGTCGACGAAGCTCCTCGGCCTTTTCGCCGATTCCGAGATGCCCGACGCAATCACCGTAAGCCGAACGCGCTTCCACAAGAACCGCACGGTTCCCACGCTTGCCGAGATGACCGAAAAGGCCATCGAAACGCTTTCCAGAAATGAAAGGGGTTTTTTCCTCATGGTGGAGGGCGGGCAGATCGATTATGCCGGACACCATAACGACGCCGGCCGGCTTCTGCACGAAATGCTTGTCTTCGACGAGGCGCTCGAGCGCGTATACCGCTGGGCGCGAAAACGATCCGACACCCTCGTGGTAGTGATCGCGGATCACGAAACGGGCGGTTTCGCTTTCAGCTATTCACGGCATAATCCGCCGCCGGCTATCCATCTGCCCGGAGCGGCGTTCGGAGGAGAAAAGTATCGCGCGAGGAACAACTATGTGAGCCCCTTGGTGCTCGACCGACTTTACTCGCAGAAAAAAAGTTTCCAGCGGATACGCCTGGAATTCGAGGCGCTCGACCGGTCCTCGCAGACTCCCGAAAGCCTGGCGCGTATATTCAATGACGCGGTCGATTTCAGGATCACCGTCGCACAGGCGGCCGACATACTGGCGCTGACCGACGCGCCTCCCGGTTTCATGTTCAAGGGGAAGCGTGTGAACAGGATTCCCCGGATAAACGATTTTGCTGAATTTTACACCGCCGCGGGGGAGATCCGCAATAACCTGATGGCGCGGGCCGTGGCGCGGGAGCAGGGTGTCGTGTGGTCTACCGGCGCGCATACGGCCAGTCCGGTTCTGGTTACCGCGTGGGGGCCCGAGAGGCACACCCGCCGCTTCGGGGGTGTGCACCATACGACAGACGTACATCGTCTTATGGCCGAGGCGATGGGTCTGTAGGCCGGGTTTCAGCTCATCGGTTCGAGCAGGTTCAGCACCTCTCCCCGGCCGTTTTCGCCGAGGGGATTTTCGGCGTCGCTGGAGAGCTGTTCGCGAATGTCCTCGTATTCCGCGCTTTCGGTCGTCTCGATGGAAGATGTGATCACGTATTTTTTATCGGGAAGCGTCAGCACCTCCTGCTCGGTTTCGAGGGAGGTGATGTTGATGGTCCCGCTTCTGGGAATGAGAATGGTCTTGTTGCCGGCGACTTTCAGAATGAACTCCGTCCTCGATGACTTGATGCGCGCGTTGGGGGTCATATAAAAATAATTCGGTTCGTTCGCCGGTGTGTTGATACGCGTAAAAAGAGTGCCCTTTCTCAGGTTAAATACAAACTCTGACTGGCTCCGTCCGCGTTTCATTGTCGCTTTACCGATGCGCAGCTCGCTATTTTCGTGCACCTTTAGGAGAAAACGGTTCTTTAAAGAGAGCACCAGTACGGATCTCTCAGGAACCCTGAGGAGGCTTCCTTCGTAGATCGCGCTCCGATAGCTTGCGGGCTTCCCGTCGATGAGCGCGCCGCCTCGTATGTGATAGACATACAGAGGAAGCGGTCTGGGGGAATAGGCTTTATGGATAAGAAGTCCCGCGCTGGCGACGATGAGCACGACGGCCAGGGACCCGGCCATCACCATGGGGTTAAAACCGGCCAGGAGGCCGCGAAATGCTCTTACTAACAACTGGGGCGCTGTGTCGTGGTATGTCGTTCGATAGGACGCCAGGATGCGCTTTTCTATTTCCGGCGGGGGGGTGAGATCTCCCATGACGGACGGCGCTAGTACCGCCTTAAGTTTCGCGTACCGTTTGCGGCATTCGGCGCAATTCTCGACATGAAGGCGCGCGGCTCTCATTCCCTTTCCCGCAATGAGGAGGGAGCGCATGGACCTGTCATCGATGTGAGCGCCCTTTTTCACCTTCTTTTTCCCGATATGAAGTATATCACCGATTCCCCGATTTCCCATCATCGAGGGCTTCCGGCGTTTCGAAATGTACCTGAAGCCGCACGGTTCTATAACATAAAACAATCGTGTGGCTCAAAGCAGCCATATTTTGTAAAAAAATTTCATATAAAATTCATTTTTTTAAGGTGTAATGCCAGATCGTCGATCAATGCCGCGAGCTTTCTCCGCGCCGTTCGCTCCGATATTCCCAGCACCGACGCGATCTGTGGAACGCTCATTCCGGATTCCTTGCTCATTATGAATATCGACCTCGATGTCTCGTCTTTTGATTGTATATACCCGTAGATCTCCCGGTTCAGTTCGTCGAGCTCGAAAGCCTCCTCGATGTATCCCTCGCCCGTCACGCTGCTGTCCTCTTCGAGCGTAACCGGTGTGATCCGGCGGTCGCGCTTGAGATGGTTGACGACAAGATTATGCGCCGTCCGGTAGAGGAAGGATCTGATGTTGGCGTCGATGAGGTCGTATTTACGGGAATATTTGATCAGGTTTTCGAAGCAGTCGTGAAGAATGTCTTCGGAGACCTCGTAAGAGCGGGCGAACCGATAAATGTAGACAAATAATTCCTTCTTGTATAAAGCATAAATCTCACGCAGGCGCGCTTCTGTAAGCATATTTTTCAGGAAATTGTGTCCGAAAGTCGGGTCTCGATTGTTCTACTATGTATAGAACCGCAGGTTCTATGATTTTAACAATCAAAAAAGGAGTCGTATATGAAAAAAGTTCTTAGCCTTTTGGTTGCTTTTGCCTTCGTCGTATCGACCACGGCGTTTGCGGCCGATGCTCCGAAGAAGGACGCCGCCGGCAAGGGGGTGAAGGTCGAGGAGAAAAAGGC
>CAZEAH010000296.1:0-4775 GCA_964510075.1 uncultured Leptospirales bacterium
ATTGTATTACCGTTCGTTTATTTCCTCCCGGTATTAGACCCATGTGCGCATCCGCGCCTGTACGTTCCGAGGATACATCGCCCTCCTTGCAATCGTCCCGGTACATCCCGCATCGAATCGCCGTTATCCGTATTTACGGCGGCCTGAAATCGTTTGTGTATTTTAAGAGGAAATCAATGAAGCGCGCGATAATCGCAATTGTGCTGATCTCACTGATCGCGATGGGAACACGGGGATTCGCTCACAAAAACGGGTCGGCCCTGGTGTTCCGAAGCGATTCGGAATACAGGATTCATGAGGCTTCCAGGGTGCTGAACGGGATGGCTCCCGTAACCTCGGTGCACGCGATGACCAGGCGCGAGTTGAATTTTTATTCGGGCGCGGAGGACGTCGATTCTCCGAAACCGGTCTCTTGGAATGTCGACCTGACGGTAATGCCTTACGCGGCGGTCTACTCCTCGCCGTATGACGAGATCGGCGAGCGCTACCCCGTCGATCTCTATTACATGAGCATGTCGATGTCACCGCTCTTTCGCATATTGGGCGGACTCGGCCTGGAGGACTATTTCTATTGTGCCACCGCTTTCGAGATAGTTCCGGACCGTTTCGCGCTGTCGGGAGACGGATGGTACGGCCCGCACGACGGCTCGTATTACGGCATGGGGGAATCGCCGGCAGAGCACTATGTCTCGTTTTCGACCAGGCATCTGAGCGTTACCGCCGGCAGGTTCGCCTCCGGCATCGGTCAGGGATTTCTGGGCAATACCTTTCAGAACGGTCGGGCGCCATTTTATGACCAGGTTCAGATGGTCGTATATACCTCCCGGCTCAGGCTGTACTATATGCTGGGCACCTCGAACGCGCACCTCTTCGACGATGAGCTGGAGGTCCAGAACAACAGCGGGTATTATTCCAACGATGAATACGAGGCCGACCACGTCAAGATCTTCGTCTATCACCGGGTGGAATACAGGCCTGTCGGGAATCTTCTGCTGGGACTGGGCGCGATGAACCTGTTTGGCGGTAAAACGCCCGACCTCTCGGAGGTTGCGCCGCTCGGAATATATCACAACGCCTACGATCCGGAGCACCGGGCATACATGGCGGTGATCGACGCCACCCTGGCGCCCGCCAGAGGTGTATTGGTCTATGGTGAAATCCTGCTGAACGAGATGCGTCTGCCGGGCGAGAAAAACACCGACCCCACCGCCATGGGACAGCAGCTTGGATCGCGTGTTGTTTTCAAATCCGGGGACGGGCTCATCCACACGCTGGGGCTGGAGGCGGCCCACATCGATCCATGGACGTATATCGACTATGTGCCGTATGCGTCGATGTATCAGCGGGTCGCCGGCAGGTCGCATTACTACGACGTTCCGCTGGGATACGCCTACGGAGGCGACCTGATCCATTACGGCCTTATGTACCGCGTCATCTCATCCGGTGGACTTGAAATCGAAATCAGGTTGCACCGGCTGCATAAGGGGGAGAAGGGCATGGGGCTTGATGAAGATGGCGCGTCGTATTACACCGGCTCAAAAAAATACCTGTTCTGGCCGTCGGGGACCGTCGAGCTGCGCAACAGCGTCGACCTGAGCGTCGCCGTTCCATTGTCCGGACGGTTGAGGTTTTCATGCACCGGCTATTACAGTTATATTCAGGCGTTCGAGCACCGGAGAGGGCGTGACGTCAATCTGCTGATAGGGCAGATCGGGATCGGCTGGGTGCTCTGACGATGGGGGGGCAGAGCCTCTCAAAGAATTGAAGGAGCATGATGCGGTTCCGTTCGTCCCAGTAGCCCGCGGTGTGCCGGCAGTTAATGGTGACGAGCGTCGCTTTCGGTCCCATCCGCAGGAAAAGATCGGTTCCGAATTCATACGGTACGCTGCGGTCTTCACGGCAGTGGCTGACAAGTACGGGGATATCCTTCAGCCGGTCCAGGCGCCGCTCCGGCGCGTACCGGTCCGAGACGAGTAGCGCGACCAGGGGGCCCATCGGCGTACAATACGCGCGGGCGTGGTAGGCGGCGATGCGCCGGTACGAGGCGAACGCGCAATCGACAAAAACGAGATCGATGCGCTCCCGCCGGTTCGCGTGCGCGACGGCGTCGAGGACCACCGCGCCGCCGAGCGATTGCCCGCCCACGATTATTTTATAACCGGGCCCCCTGTCGAACGACTCGATCGCCGTGTCGATAATCGAGACTCCGTCGAGATGAATGGCCGTCGTCCCGGCCCTTCCCGAGGACTTCCCGTAACCGCTGTAATCGAACAGAGCGTAATCGTACCCGTGCTCGGTGAGCCAGAGGAACGCCCGGTAGTGGGCGCTTATATTTCGCGCGTTTCCGTGGAAGAACAGAAACAGCCCTCTCGGTGTGCCGTTCAGGGCGGGGAAAAACCATCCATGGAGGCTGTTTCCGCTGGCACTTCCGATCCTCAACTCTTTGGGCGCATGGGCGGGGGGGCTTCCATATTCCTTTGCGCTCGGATAATAAAGTAATGAATTGCAGGCCGCTCCCGCGGCCAGAATAACGCAGCAGACCGCCATGAGCACGACGCCGCTGGCGATGAATGGAGTCCTGACTACGGTGAGACCTCCCGGCCCGTGCGTGATGCGCTCATTCATATCCATCCACCGCGGTGTGCCGGATCGCGGACACCGGAACGCCCGGCAAGCCGGTATCCAAACTTTCCCCCGGCAGTGCACACCGGATATTGTCTGAGGACAGGCCGCCCCGGCTGTATTCGAAGGCGGCCTGGATCATCTCGACAGCCCTGTGGCGGGCCAGTTGCCAGAGATCCGCCACCGTCGTGCTTCGTTTCTCGCCGTTTACCAGGTCGCGGTAAGCTATCGTCGTGTCAATAGGCCAGGGCTTCGCGCCCGCGTCTGCCGCGTAAAAAAGCCATTCCTGCCCTTCATCGGGAACCATTCCGAAGAACCGCAGGGCGCGGAGGAGACGGTACGCCGTCGCGCTCGCAAACAGACGGTTGAAAAAAATCTGCCGGCCGAGCGCCCTTCGTATATCCACAAAGCCGACGGTGAATCGCGCTTCAAACACGCGCGCGACGGACAGTCCCGCAACGATGGATGTACGCAGTTCCCTATGGATTCGGCGTCGGTTGCCTATCGCGCTGTCCAGCCGCGTCTCGAGACGGCGGTGTGCGGCGACGGCCCTCTTCCTGCGCACCGGGTCTTCGTCGTAGTAGTTGCCGCTGAGATAATACAGTACGGGATGAAACACCATGTCCAGAGCGCAGTGGGTGAGATAGCCCAGGGTGAAACAGAGATCGCCTCCACTGGAGGACCCGTCGAGCATCGCGAAGACGATCTCCCCGGTGTGCGAGCCGTCCCACCCGTGCAGGATGTCCGCGATGCGGGCATGGCCGGTGTAGTAGAACGTGTCCGTGAAAACGGAACCGAGGCGGTAGGCGTCCGGATGCGCGCTTATACGACGCCGGATTTCATCGGGCAGCGCGGGGACGACATCGTCCGCGAAATAAAGATGGGTGTTTTCCTTGGGCATGGCTCCCCGGTACACTGCCTTTCGGCAATTGGATAATTGTTGCTATAACAGCATGGAACCGTCCGGTAAGCAATCCATAAATATATCATGAATAACACGTTCAGTTAATAACACGTATACCCTGCGGGGGCGGGGCTTGACAATGGAGGTCGTACGTTGTATTCTGAAAAAAATAAAAAGGCATGTCGGATAATCGGGAGGTCTTCGTGAAGCTCCGGGGGAAATTCGGTAAGGCGATTAAAATTACAGGTCTGGGCCTTCTGGCGGTCGTCGTACTGGTATTCGTCGGAGGATTTGTATGGTACCAGTTCGCTGCGCGCGCGCCGCTGCCGCGGACGGACGGCGAACTTGCCGTCAAGGGGCTGAAGGACCGGGTCGAGGTGATACGCGACGCGCACGGCGTGCCGCACATCTACGCAAAGAACATGCACGATGTTTTCTTCGCGCAGGGATACGTGCAGGCGCAGGACCGCTGGTGGCAGATGGAATTCTTCCGGAAGACCTGCGGCGGGCGGATAGAGGAGCTTACCGGGAAGAAGGCGGCGCTGGTTTCCTCGGATATCTATCTGCGGAGTCTCGGGCTGTACGGGGTCTGCCGGCGCGAGTACGAAAGCTACACGCCTGCCGAGCGGGCGCCGCTCGACGCGTTCGCCGCCGGCGTAAACGCATATATCTCGGGGAAGAAGCCGCGCGAGCTGTCCATCAATTACGCGCTTCTGGGTCTTACGGGCGTGAAGTTCAGCGTCGAACCCTGGACACCGATCGACTCGCTGGTCTTTTCGAAGCTGATGGCCTGGGACCTGGGCCTGCGGCGCGACCCGGAAATGCTGAGAACGCGCCTGTACGCAAAGCTCGACCCGGCCATGGCGGAGATGTGGCTTCTTCCTCCCTGGCCGCTCCGGGAGAAGCCGACCATACTTGCGCCTGATGACGTCGGCGCCCTCCTGGGCGGCGCGGTGGCGTCCGGGCATGCGGAAGATGGCCTGCCGGCTGCGGCGAATCTTCCAGCCGGAACAGGCGCCCGTGGCGCCCCCGGAGCCACCGAAGCCCGCCGAGCTGCCGCCGCTCGCAACGCATACGTTTCCGTTCGATCCCAGGACCACGACCGTGGTCGGAACGCTCCAGGTCACGCAATCGCGTCACGAGGACACGCTCGCGGACATCGCGCGTCGTTTCAACCTCGGCTACGACGAGATCGTCCGCGCCAACCCGGGAGTCGACCCTTGGTTGCCCGGCGAGGGCACGCGCATCG
>CAZEAH010000297.1:0-4761 GCA_964510075.1 uncultured Leptospirales bacterium
CCCTTGCAGAGCGCCGGCGGCCTTCCGGGAATCTTCGACGTATACGCCGGTATGTCGCTTGCCGGGCGCTTTTTATTGAGCGCCATGTCCACTATTTCCGGCGTGAGCTCGCCGAGGATGGGAATAAGCTCCTTGCCGGTCACCCTGAATCCCATCGCACGAACGTAATCCTCTATGAACGGGTCGAGCTCCTCGACGACGTAGAGCTCCTCCACGCCCTCGGCGAATTCCCGGATTACCCGGTCGGGAAGCGGCCAGATAAAACCGATCTTTAAAACCGAATCGTCCGGGCAGACCTCTTTAACGTACTGGTAGGCGACCCCGTCGGCGATGATGCCGCGCTTTTTGTTTTTCCATTCAATGGTGTTCAGCGGGGAGTTTTCGGAGAACTCCTTCAGCTTCGGCATCTGCTCCTCGATGAAGCGATGGCGCGGGCGCGCGTGCGCCGGGATCATAACGTACTTCTGGGGGTTCCGCTCGAACAGCCGAAGCTCCGATTCCCTGCGCTCGCCGAGTTCCACCACTCCCTGCGAATGGGCGATGCGCGTGGTGATGCGCACGATAACCGGCCGGTCGAACTGTTCCGATATGTCGAAGGCCATCCGCGTATATTCCTTGGCCTCGGCCGGGCTGGTCGGCTCGATCATGGGCACCTTAGCCGCGCGCGCGTAATGCCGGTTGTCCTGCTCGTTCTGCGAGCTCCACGCCCCGGGGTCGTCGGCGTTGATGATGACGAAACCGCCGTTGGCCCCTGTGTACGAGAAGGTGAAAAGCGGATCAGCCGCCACGTTGAGCCCGACGTGCTTCATCGCCGCCATGGAGCGCGCCCCGGCGACCGACGCGCCGGCGACCACCTCCAGGGCCACCTTCTCGTTGGGTGACCACTGGGCGTAGATCTCGCGGTAGTCCGCGGCGATCGCCTCGAGGATCTCGGTGCTCGGCGTTCCGGGATACGCCGCCGCCACCCGGCAGCCGGCCTCCCAGGCGCCGCGCGCGATGGCCTCGTTCCCCAGCATTACCTTTTTAGGCATTGGTCATTCTCCGATAATGTCGATTTTTTTCACGATCTGGTACCCCTCGCCGGCCAGCGCCTTTTTGGCCGCCTCGATATCATCAAATCTAAAAATCATGACCGCCCTGTCATTCCTTTTTTCGGTGAACGCGTACATGTATTCGATGTTCAGGCTGTGCCGCGAAAACGCCTCCAGGGCATTTTCGAGCGCACCGGGTTCGTCGGGTATCTCGATGGCCAGCACCTCCGTCGTGGAGCAGGTGAAGTGGTTTTCGCGCAGGGCCCTTGCCGCTCCGTCCGGATTGTTCACGATCATCCGGACGATGCCGAAATCGGTCACCTCGGCGATGGTGAGCGTACGTATGTTGATGTTCTTTTCGGCGAGCACCTTCAGCGCGCTCTGAAGCCTGCCCGGTTTGTTCTCGAGGAAAAGTGAAAGCTGCGTGATGTTCATGACCGCCTCCTGTATGTGGGATCGCCCGCGGAAGGTAAGCTCCGGGGCCTATTTCAGTTTCCGTTTGTCGACCACCCGTACCGCCTTGCCTTCGCTGCGTGCCAGCGTTTTGGGCTCCACCAGCGTAACCTTGGCCGAAATGCCCAGCACGCTCTGCATCCGCTGTTTGATGCGCGCCGCCAGCTGGTTCATCACCTTCAGCTCGTCGGAGAATATCCTTTCGTTCACTTCCACCATCACCTCGATGTCGTCAAGGGCATCCTTGCGGTCCACGATGATCTGGTAGTGCGGTTCGGTCCCCTCGACCTCCATGAGCACGGCCTCAATCTGGGTCGGGAAGACGTTCACGCCGCGGATGATGAGCATGTCGTCCGAGCGGCCGGTGACCTTTTCCATCTTTACGAGCGTCCTCCCGCAGGAGCACGGCGTGCGGTACAGGCGGGTGATGTCGCGCGAGCGGTAGCGGATGACCGGGCAGGCCTCCTTTGTGAGCGAGGTGTAAACGATCTCGCCCTTCTCTCCCTCGGGGAGCACCTCGCCGCTTTCGGGATCGATGATCTCGACATAGAAGTGGTCCTCGAACACGTGCAGACCCGACTTGGCGCTGCACTCGCAGGAAACGCCGGGGCCTATCACCTCGGAAAGGCCGTAGATGTCGAAGGCGTCTATTCCCATGCGGCTCTCTATCTCGGTGCGCATCTGCTCGGTCCACGGCTCCGCGCCGAAGATGCCCGCCCTGAGTTTTGTTTTTCGGAAATCGTAATCGGGCCTGTTCTTTTCGACGTGGTCTGCCATGTTTATCGCGTAGCTCGGCGTGCAGGCGAGCATCGTGGTGCCGAAGTCTTTTATCAGCATGAGCTGGCGCTCCGTGTTCCCGCCGGATATGGGAACCACCGTGGCCCCGATCTTTTCCGCGCCGTAATGCACCCCGAGGCCCCCGGTAAAGAGGCCGTAGCCGTAGGCCACCTGAACCACGTCCTTCGGCGACCCTCCGGCGCAGGCGATGGTCCGAGCCATCACCTCGGCCCAAATCTCGATGTCGTTTCTGGTGTACCCGACCACGGTCGCATTCCCCGTGGTTCCGGAGGATGAGTGTATGCGAACGACCTTTTCCATCGGAACGGCGAAGAGCCCGAACGGGTACGCGTCGCGCATGTTCTGCTTCATGAGAAAGGGCACCCTGCGCAGGTCGTCGAGCGTTTTAAGCTGCTCGGGCTTGAATCCCGCCGCGTCGAACGACTGCCGGTAAAAGGGAACGTTGTCGTAGGCGTGCTTGACCGACCATCGCAGCCGCTCGAGCTGGAGCTCCCTCATTCTGGATAATTGCATCGCTTCGAATTCCTTGTTGAACATGGCCTGACCTCGTACCGCTGGTAGTTATTCCACTTCCTTCATGCGTCCCCGCGCGGAGGCGCCGGGACGTATTTCTATCGAGAAAGGAGGGAGAGTACCCTAGAGATTATTTTCATATTTGTCAATCGAAAGTGCCCATTAATTTAAAAATATTCAATGACAATGCAAACGGCGGACGCGCTGCCGGGCGCATTCTCGCCCGCAAACCCATGGCGCCGACGGAAATGTCCCCGTGATGCAGGAGCAGCCCGGGATCGGTAAATATACAAATTAATTTATATGTAAACAATCATTATTACAAATGATTTTATTTTTTCATTGAAATAAAAAACAGGTGCTTTAAATTTTGTATAACCAGCCGGCCCATCACCGATCAGGGAGCGCTCCATGGACACGTTCTTCAACCCGTCGTCGGTCGTCGTAATTGGCTCTTCAAACTCACCTTTCAATCTTGGCGCAACGATTTCGAACATCCTGGGCTACCTCGGTTTCCGGGGCGACCTTTACGCAGTCAATTCGAAGGGAGAGGACGTGCACGGCTCCCGCGGCTTCAAATCGGTCCTCGACATCCCCGGCGATGTGGACCTGGCGGTCATCCTGACGCCTGCGCGGGTGACCCCTGCCGTGGTGCGGGAATGCGGCGAGAAGGGGATCCGATATCTGGTCATCGAAACCGCCGAGTTCTCGGAGGCCGGCGAGGAGGGGAAACGCCTTCAGGCCGAAATAAGCGAATACGCGCGCGAGTACGGCATGCGTTTTCTGGGCCCCAACTGCCTGGGCACCCTCAACGCCCACAACAAGTTCTGCTGTTTTTTCGGCATCATCCCCGGCATGTACGACGAAGTCTTCGACAGGCCCGGCTCCATCTCCTACGTCATCCAGAGCGGCGGGGTCGGGGCGCTGGTCATCGACTCCTTCCGCAAGGACATCACCAATGTGAACAAGATGGTATCCATAGGCAACAAGGAGGACGTCGACGAGGCGGACCTTATCGAATACTTCGACGGCGACAACACCGAGGTGATCTGCCTGTATCTGGAAAACGTCAAAAACGGCAGGAAGCTCCTGGAAACCGCGCGCCGCGTGAAAAAACCGATCCTCGTTTACAAGGTCGGCCGCACCGGAGAGGGGGCGAAGGCCGCAATGTCGCACACCGCGGGCATGGCCAACAACGACGTCATCTTCGAGAGCGCCTGCCGTCAGGCGGGCATCGTGCGGCTGAAGTCCATCTCCGAGCTGTATACTCTTCCCAAAATCTTCACCGAGATGCCGCTCATGAAAGGAAAGCGCGTGGCGGTCTTCACCAACTCGGGCGCCTTCGGCGGTATCACCGCCGACCTCATCGTGGAGAGCGGGCTCGAGATGGCCGTCTTCCCCGAGGAGACCAAGGAGCGGCTTCGTTCCACGGCAAAGCTTTTCAATGTATCCAATCCTGTAGACCTTGGCCCGACGCTCGGCAAGCAGACCTTCATCGATATCTGGGACGCGATCCTCTCGTCCGACACGGTCGACGGGCTCCTCGCGGTGCCGAACGTGTGGATGAAGGTGGTGGTGGAGGCCATATGCGAGCTCGGCGAGATCTGTAAAAAATACGACAAGCCGGCCGCAATCTACATCCCCAACGCCATCGAGCGCATACTGGCCATACGGACCGAGTTCAACCTGCCCGTGTTTGAGTCCCCCGAGGAGGCCGCCAGGGCTCTGACGGTCTCCTACGAGCATTACCGGGCGCTCGGCAAAAAGGCGGGAGAGCCGCTTCCGGTTTAACGAGCGGCCGGCGGCGCTTCGACGGCGGTTTTTCGCAGCACGTCCGGGCGGTTGGAGAAGATACCCGCGACACCCATCGCGATGAGGCGGCGCATCGTTTTTTCGTCGTCGACCGTGTAGATGTTGACGGGCACGCCGTGCGCCGCGCAGTCGGCCATCCACCTCGCGTTTATCT
>CAZEAH010000298.1:0-4758 GCA_964510075.1 uncultured Leptospirales bacterium
AAGGGTTACGATTTCTGATATTGCTAAAAGTTTTAATTTTTAGAGGTTCCCTTCAGGTTTTCGACCGTCCCGTCCCCCTGTTTGACGACGGGAAATACCTCGAGGCGATCGATCGCCGCCGCCGCCTGCGCGCACGCGACGGGACAGCCCGAAAAGAAGACCGGGCGCAGTCCGAAAGGCTCCAGCGACGCCGAGAACAGCTGGGCCTCGGAGACCGGCAGGCCGTTGACCGTAAGACGCGCGATCCGCGAAGTGAGCGTATGGGCGAGAAAGCCGCCGCTTCCGGAGGGCGCGTGCATGCCGATCATCATGAGGGCGCCGCGGGGGCCGGGGTGCCCTATTCCCGGAACGGGGCCCCGGATGTAGCCGGAGACAAGGCGCACGCGCGGATCGAGCAGCTCGCGAAAGATGTTGTATCCGGTGCGATGGAAGTCTTTTACGGTGACCCGGCGCACGCCCGCGGCGAGCAGCGCGTCGGTAACGGCGGCTATGTCGCGCGTCATTTCGAGACAGGCGTCCGGCCAGGTGTCGGTGAGGAACGAGGACGCGCCGTAATCGGCGCAGCCCGACGAGCCCTCGATATCGGCGATGATGAATACGTGGTCGTAACCCGGGCCCACCCGAACCTCCGGTATCTTAAGGCCGTCTTCACGCGGCGCGAGCGGCGCCCGCGGGGATGAGTATCGCAGAGCGCCGGCGTCCTGTCAACCGAAAGGGCGGGCTTCCGGGAGGCGTACGGCGCTAGATGCGGGCGACCAGGCTTTTAAGCGGGGTTTCGGGCGATGAGCGCGCGAGGTTCTCGACGATCCGTATGATGTAGGGGCCGTTGAAGGTCTTTCCGTTGGGGCCCGCGTTGTAATACTGCGCCGCAAGGAGCAGGTTCCCTTTCGCAAGCTCGAGATACTGCTTGAGTATCGCGGTGCCGGTCATGATGTTCAGATAAGGGGCGTAGAGGTCCTCCGGACTTCCCCTGTGCCAGAAGGGCATGACCTGCATGAGGCCGCGCGCCCCGGCCACCGACACCGCCCGCGGGTTGAAGCGGGACTCCGCGTCGATGAACGCGAGTATGATCTTCTCGTCGATACCGTACGCGGCGCTCGCCTGATACACAAGGCCGTAAATCTCCAGCGTCAGTTCCGGGTACTGTTCGGCGTACATCCGGAAGCGCCTCTCGAAATCGCCGTCGGTGAACGCGAAGGTCGGCAGAAACGACATCCGCACGAACAGAAATACCAGTATCAACAGGCCGTAGCGCCTGAAGGTTTCACGCATCATTACCTCTCATACTCCGTCGATATACCCGTACAGTCAATTGTATACGCGTTTCCGTGCTGACCGGGATTTTACGACGGCTGGTGTACATCCGGTGAAAAATCGTCGCCGGGGTTGTCCGTTTCGGGTTCGGACCGGCTTTACTAGAATATAGCGGATGAAAGTGTTCGATCTATTTTTTTTACAACTATTTTAATATTATGTTAATCAAATTCTGCCAATATATAAAACCGTCCGAACGGTTTTTTCGTCGGCTCAATGACTGTTGGCGCCATTCATCCCCTTTTGGCATTTACGGGATTGAGCCGGAGTCCTATCTTCGCACAACCACCATAATGCGCGTAATGCGAAATCCTCAGAAGAGCGCCATGCCCGTCCTGACACGAAAAAGGGCGCGCGGAGACCGCCCCGTGCGCCCTTAGCACATCACCGCCTTACGGTATTACTTCGACGCGGATTCCGGATTCATCTTCATGGAATAGAGCGCCGCCTCCTCCTCCATGCAGAAGTACTCATGCTTCAGCCATGCATCCACCATGTCCGTGTTATGCCGGCTCATGAAATGCTCGTTCTCTCCCGTAATAAGCATCATGTAGGCCTTCGGCTTCGGATCGAACCTCACGATAATCCGCGGAGCCGAGGCCAGGTCGGCGGTAAAGGGAGGCTCCACCTCCGAAAAACGCGCTCTATTGTTCGTCTCGCCGTCCCCTTCGAACGGAAAAGGACCGTAATTGACGAGCGGCCGGAACAGCGCCGACTTTCCGAGTACGTGGTCGAAGCGTATGACGTGCATTGTGCCCCATGTCCACCGGGCCGGGTCCGACGTCCCGAAGCGCTTTTTGAGCAGCGCGCAGGTTTCGCCGAACGCCCGCGTGGCGATCGCCGCGAGGTCCTCCTTCTCCGGCGTACGCGTGTCGTCGAAGAACGCGCTTCCCTTTTCGACCATGTCAAGAAAGCGCTCCATGCTGATGTACCGCTCGCCGATATATTCCGCGGCGAGCTCTTCGCCCAGTTCGTCCACCAGCGTCTGGTAGGCGAACCGCACGTAGAACGTATTGTAAATGGATGCCGCGGCGGAGTCCTTAGCGCTGTTGCCGTCCCAGGCCAGAAGGAGGTCGTACGCCTTCCTGGCGTTTTCGTCCAGCGAACCGGCCCTCACGTGCTTTTTGACCGCGCCCTGGATTTTTTGCGCCAGAACGGTCGAGGTATCCGTCTGGACCTTTTTCATGTATTCCACGTCGACGCCCTTTTTCCCGCGGAGCATGCGCGCAATGTTCTCATAGCGGTATCCGGGAGCGTAGGTGCCGTTGAGATCGTAGGGATAGTCGTTCACGTTCTTGTTGTTCGCGGTCGCGACAAAGCCTCGCGCCGGATTTTTTATCATGGGATACCTGTCGTCGGGGACGTTGCCCTTCCAGTTGCGATGGACTCTCGCTCCGTCCTGTATGAGGTTACCGGTGCCCTTCTCGCGCAGCGGAAGCGATCCGATGACCCTGAAGGCGATATTGCCCTTGTCGTCGGCATACGCCAGGTTCTGCGGCGATATCCGTATGCGCTTTGCGCCCTCCATGAACTGGTCATAACTTTTGGCCGTGTTGACCGCGAGGAATCCCCGGTAATCGATATCGTCGAACCCTGTCCAGTCCAGGCTGACGTCGAAACCCAGCTCCTTGAAGACCTCGGTGAGGACCGGCTTTTTGCCCGCGTAATAAATGGTCTTCTCGATCCGACCTTTGCCCTTTACGGTGAATACCTCCTTCTTCTCCCCGAGGGCGATGTCCCTTCCGCCGTTACGATAGGTCTTTTTGTCCCAGTCGATGGTTTCCCTGAACAGGTCGACCATGTCGGCGCCCTGGTTGGTCAGTCCCCACGCGCAATGCCGGTTGTAACCCGAGGCTATAAACGGCAGACCGACCACCTGCGCGCCCGCCGCCTCGAACTCGCCGGCGCGTACGCGGATGAGGTAAAAATCGTTCGGCAGCTTCGACTGGTGCACCTGCATGTCGGTGCAGAGGATGGCGCCGCCGTGCGCGGTGAGCGCCGGTCCCACCGCCCAGTTGTTGGACGCGGAACGGCATCCGAGGAGCCAGTCGAGCTTCGCGAGAACGCCCGCCAGCGCGCCGTCGTCAAGGTCCGAAGCGGCGATGTCGTCCACGATGGTGGGGGTCCCGGCGGGCACCAGGCCCAGGAGCATGGAGCCCTTTTCTTTACCGATCTTTTTGAGTATGCGGTGATAGAGAAGCTCGTGCTTCATGTTGTAGGCCAGGCTCCAGTTGAGCATCATGCCCACGAGCACCGAGTCGGATATCTCCCATTTTTCCTTCTTCATGCCGAGAAGCTTCATGTAGGAGTTCGGCCCGTTTTTGTCGAGGTAATGGTTGACGCCGTCCACGTATCGCTGGTAGAGGGCGCGGAAGCGCGGGTCGAGCTTTTCCGCGTACTTCTTCGCCCGGTCGTTGAAGCCCACGCCGCGCAGGAAGATGTCCTTGGAAAGCTCCTTCTCGCCGGCGAATTCGGCGATACGTCCCTGGCCCACCCTGCGGGTGAATTCCATCTGGAACATGCGGTCCTGGGCGTTCACGTAGCCCCAGGCGAAGAACAGGTCTTCCATGGTCCGAGCCGTAACGGTGGGCACCGCGAAACGATTGCGCTCCACGCTTACCGGATGCGTGAGTCCCGGCGCGCGTATGTCCGAGGCGTAATCCGGCAGGCCCTTTCGCAGAAACAGATAGGCGCCGGTGACGATGAGTATGAGTACGAGCGCGGCGATGATCAGTATTTTTTTCATAATCGACCTCCCGGTTGGATGCGGCAGTATGCATCATCAACCGGGTGTTGTCAAGAAGCGTTCGCCGCGTGACGGAATCATGCAAACCACGGAATATACGCTCCGGTGATGATAGCAAAATTCTGTTATTCCATTCCCTCCCCGGAACCGTTCAAGGATCGCGAATCACTCGATCGACAAGATTTTACGGTTGCGATTTCCGCGCGATGATGATCACACTGCACCGCGAGGCGACGACACCATTCACTGAGCCGGAGGAAACATGAGCGCGAGAAACGATGTCGCATGCGTGGGTCTTACTATTCTCGATATCCTTGGCCGTCCGATAAACAGCATTCCCGAGGGCGGCGGAACCACCATCATCGACCAGATCCGCATGACCCCGGCGGGCACGGCGGCGGGTCCCGTGGTGATAGCCGCCAGGCTGGGAATGAAGGCCTCGCTGGTGGGGGCCATCGGCAGCGACGACATGGGCATGCTTCTGGAATCCATGCTGAAACGGCAGGGTGTCGACACAACGCGCCTTCAGCACCGCACCGACCTAGCCACGGCCGCCACAATGCTCGCGGTCAACTCCAACGGCGACCGGCCCAATTTCCACGCCATCGGCGCGACGATACTGCTGGAGATCGACGGCCCCACGGAGGAATTCATAGTCGGCAGCCGCTTCGTCCACTGGGGCGGCGTTGGTACCATGC
>CAZEAH010000299.1:0-4756 GCA_964510075.1 uncultured Leptospirales bacterium
ATCGAAGTTGAAGTAAACGGCGATATCGAAAAGGCCTTCAAAAACCTTAAAAAGAAGATGGCGTTCGAAGGCATTTTCAAAGAGCTCAAGCGCCGCAGGTATTACGAGAAACCCAGCGAAGAAAAAAAGCGCAAAAAAGAAGAGGCCGAAAGGCGCCGGATAAAGAAGATCAGGCGGTTCGCGGCGCAGAGCCGGGGGCGGCGTTTCGTTAATGTCCGCGTTGTAACGAAAGAGCGTGCCGACGAGGATTAATCCCGGGGCTGAAGTACCAAAAAAAATCCGGTTCGCGCCGGATTTTTTTATGCATTGACGATCCGATCAATAAGGAGTGATATTCCCGAAATGGGGTCAGAGCACCATTCCAACAGGCCCGGTATCAGGTGAAGACCGTTGAATACACCAAAGCAGGCCGAAAGGAAGGCTCTTTTCAATTACATGGCGGGAAATTCATCACCTTCGTAAAATGGGGTCAGGGCACGTCTCGTCCCATACCGCCGGCCTCGTCCCGACTGGAAGGCTAAATCTCACCCGACCGGATAACGGAACCGATTCGGAAAAGCGAAACAGTAGTATGGAAAACGACAGAGACATACGCCCGCTGGCCGAACGCTGTCGTCCCGCAACACTTGAGGCGTTTGTCGGCCAGGAGCACCTGCTCGGGCCGGGAAAGATACTGCGTTCGGTAATAGATAAAAAAACCGTGTTTTCCATGCTGTTATGGGGAGAGCCGGGATGCGGAAAGACGACGCTGGCGCGGCTTATCGCCGGACATTGCGGCATGGAGGCGCATTTTTTAAGCGCCGTTTCGTCGGGGGTGCCCGAGGTGCGTAAGGTGATCGAACGCGGTAAGGAAAACCGGAAGAACGGGGTGCAGACCCTTCTCTTTCTCGATGAAATACACCGCTTCAACAAGGCCCAGCAGGACGCGGTCCTTGGCGCAGTCGAATCCGGGGACATCGTACTCATAGGAGCGACCACGGAGAATCCCTCGTTTCAGGTGATAGCGCCGCTTCTCTCCCGCTGCAGGGTGGTGCGCCTGCACCCGCTTGCGGAAAAGGACCTCATGCGTATACTCGATGGCGCGCTCCAGGCGGATCCGGCGCTCTCCGCGTCGGGCGTGCGGATCGACACCGCGGAAAAGGAAAAACTCGTCGCCCTGGCGCAGGGTGACGCCCGGCGTATGCTCAACGTGCTCGAACAGGCGGCCCTTCTGGCCGGGGATGGGCCTATAAACGACCGGGTGATCGCCGAGGCGCTTCGCGGTGTTGTGGCGTACTACGACCGCGCCGGCGACCGCCACTATGATACCATCTCGGCATTCATCAAATCGATGAGGGGTTCCGACCCCGACGCCGCGGTCTACTACCTCGCCCGGATGCTCGTTGCAGGCGAGGATCCGGTGTTCATCGCGCGCCGCATGGTGATATTCGCCTCGGAGGACGTGGGCAACGCCTCACCGCAGGCCCTGCCGATAGCGGTCGCGGCGATGACCGCGGCCCAGAACATCGGCCCTCCCGAGGCCGAAATCATCCTGGCCCAGTGCGCGACCTTTCTCGCGTCGTCACCCAAAAGTAATGCCTCGTACATGGCCCTCATGAAAGCAAAGGAGCGCGCGGGCGATTTTTCCATCGAGATACCCATGCACCTTCGAAACGCACCGACCAAGCTCATGAGCGGGATGGGCTATGCAAAAGGATACCGCTATCCGCACGATTACGAGGGGCATTTCATCCACGAGCGGTACCTCCCCGAACAACTGGCCGCGGAGCGCTATTACCGGCCCTCGGCAGAGGGAAGCGAGAAGGCCATAGCCGAGAGGCTCGCACGCCTGTGGCCGGAGCGTTTCGGGAAGTAGCGAGAGCGCTTGATTATGGGGTCAGAGCACCTGGAATCGTGGCATTTAGGCTAGTGTGGGGGTCAGAGCACATACCTTAACCGCCCCGAATTGAAACCCAGAAACGCCGATGAAGGTGTCGGAGCGCATAGTAATGGGGATTGCCGGTAAAAGAGAGGTCGGAGCATTTGCCGACTTTTCTGAATCCACGGAAATGGGGTCAGAGCACCCCGGCAAGCGGGTTTCACATACCCGGCTGGTCATTAAACCGGGAATCCGGTGTCAGAGCAATATGCTAAAGAATACCCGGCTCAGCCAAAGCCGAAAACAAGGGGTAAGATTACGCTGGCAGCACCCTGGGGCTATAAAAGATGAAAGGCTATCAGAAGAACGCTCCGGCACGGGGTCAGAGCGCCTTCCGGGTGGGCACCTTCCGATACATAAAAAATCCCGCAGAAACGACTGGTGGTGTCAGAGCACCCGCCGAAAAGATCCAGAGTGAAAGGCCCGGTTTGACACAGATGGGGTCAGAGCACATGAAAAACGGGATAGCCGGCGAAATCGGTGTCAGAGCACCACTTCAACCGGCCCTGCCCCGTATCTCTCCAAAGGATCAACCATTTCTTCAGAATGCCGGGATGCAGTTAAAACGGACTGGACAATGGGAAGGGATGGAGTAAGCATTGCCATCGGCCTGAGGTGTCAGAGCACTCTTTAAATGTATTCCCGACCGCAAGGGTTCCGGCCGTTGCCTGATGTAAAGCCGGTCTTATCCGGGCAACCCGTATGCCGGCCGCAGATATGGGGTCAGAGCACCCTGGTAAGCCCTGCGGCCGACTGACCGAAGGGGTCAGAGCACTCTCGGTAAACCCTCCGGCCAGAGGTGTCAGAGCAACCTGGAGAGCATCGTGGACGCACTCTGCGGACGCCCTGGAACGAGCGCCTGGCAAGGGATCAGGGAAGCCTCCCGTGGGAGCGCCATATATAAGGTGTCAGAGCACACTGCAGAGCACACTGCACTCGACGGTCACCCGCACTCCGGCCATGGGCCGTAAAGGGGCCTGGAATGCGGGGAGCGGGCCGATTCGATTGCCGCGGATTATAAAGCGCCATCGGGCGCATGACTTTCAGCACACATACAAGGAGAGCGACCATGCATCACACCGAACGCGACAGGCTGTTTGAAATCCTCTACACGAAATCATTTATCTATCGCGACAATCCGCCGTTCACGCTGGTGTCCGGGCGCCAGAGCCCGTATTACTTCGACTGCAAGGCCGCCACGCTCGATCCCGAGGGGCTCTCGCTGGTGGGAGCGCTCACGTTTCAGGCGATACGGAACCTGAAGCCTGACGCGGCCGGGGGGCTCACCCTGGGGGCCGACCCGATCGCGCTCTCAACGAGCCTTGAGGCCTACCGCCAGGGCGTGTCGATCAGGCCGATCATCGTGCGCAAGGAGCCCAAGAAGCACGGCACGGCCAAGTGGATAGAGGGCATCCTCGACGGCGTAAGGCGCGTGGTGGCGATCGACGATGTCATCACGACGGGCGGCTCAACCATTACGGCGATTGAGCGCATGCGCGAGGCGGGCTTTGAGGTGATCGCCGCCGCGGTGATCATCGACCGCGAGGAGGGCGGCCGCGAGGCCATTGAGGCGACGGGGGTGAGCGTCATATCGCTTTTCAAACGCGAGGACTTCGACCGGCGCCGGCTGGGCTGACGGAGAAAGCGCGGGGAATAAAAAAGGCGCGGATGATTTCCGCGCCTTTTTTGTGTCGTATCCGAAGTCCGTCAGAAGCTGTACTGGATACCGACGCCGAGCTTGGCCATGTTCTGGTCGCGGTTGGCGATGTCGTGCATTACATAGCGCGCTTCGAGCATAAGGGCGAGAGGTCCCGCCAGGTCGAACTGCACGCCGACAAAACCTTCGACCCCTGCGTCGGAATCTTCTTCCTGATCGTCGTTATCATACACATAGTAATTGAGAGCGGCACCGAAGCCGAGGTAGGGCTGAATGGCGGCTTTGCCCAGGAAGTACCAATACCAGTCGAGGTGGATGCCCCATACGTCGAAATCTCCATACCCCTGATCCGAGGTCATCGCGATATAGTCCACGCCGGGTTTGAAGCGAAGGCTGTTGAAAAGAAAGGTGCCCATGTCGAAGAAAAGGCCGAAGAAGGGCTTGTTGTCGTATTCGGCGTCCTCATAGTCGTCCTGCATCACGGCATATCCGCCCTTTATTATGATGCCGCGGGCGAACGAGTCGCTCGATGCCGCGAAGAGCAGACCGAGCACGGCAAGTATCACGAAGAGTTTCTTCATTGATTCTGTCCTCCAGATATATAATCGTACTGCGTGTTGTATGCGCTCAGTTATACGTCTTTTGGGATAACCGACAAGGCGTCATCTCCGGAAATGCACGGAATTTTACGGCGATTTCCAAAGGCGGCGAGCCATACGGAAAGACCAGATGCCGCTTGAGATTGCCTCGCTCCGACATATACTATATCTACAGAACTATAATTACTTTACCACATGTACGGCGCCGTTTTGATCTAAACCATCGCCGGCCTGGACGACCGTATTCCTCTTTTGTTCGGAAACGCAGCCCCGCTTGTTTTGAGAAAGGTTCCGCCGTGCGGCCTTCCCGCGCAAAAGATACACTGCGCACTCTCCGCTTCGCTTCTCCGTGTCGCGACGCACTGTTTATTGTTACGCGGAAGCGTAACGCAATCGGGAATACCCGCGCATCCGCATGATGATGAATATGATAATCAACAAATGGCGTATCGTAAATTAAAAAACGGCCGCGGGTGATGTGAGAGCCCGCCCGGGGCCCGTTCGCTTCAGTCCAGCACCTTCGCGGCGCGCTTGAGCACGTGCTTCTCGTCCAGCACGCGCAGCTTGTAGGACGCCGGCAGC
>CAZEAH010000300.1:0-4752 GCA_964510075.1 uncultured Leptospirales bacterium
CCGAAGCAGGGCGATCGCTTTGTGTAGTTCGCCGTCCGGACCGTCGTCGGCGACTAGGTCTGCCATGCCCCGGATAATCGGCGGCAGAATAGCCGAAGCCGAAGGTTTGATGGCTTCGACCATATCCGCGACAAGCCATTCGAGGGTTTCCCTGAGCTCCTCCTCGTCGAGTGAGGCTATAAACTGTTCGAAGACCCTGCCGGTAAAACCGGGGGAGGCGCGCCGGGCCCGGTTCAGCATACCGCACAGGCGAGAAAGGTTTGTCGCCCATTCTTCCGGGCCGGACTCTTCGAGCCCGCGGCCGAACAACCGTGCCAGACCGCTATCGTCGAAACTGCTGTCGATCAGTTTTCCGAGCCGACCGGCCCTTCTCTGTGCACGCCCTGTTTTTTTGAACCACTCGAGTGCCACATCCTCGATAATGTCGGGGCGTCCTTCAAGGTTTTTCATCGTCCCGGCTTCGGCTGTTTCAAGGGATTCTAGCGTCATGACCCTGGCCTTCCGGTACAGTTGCCAATCGAAAGCGGCGATAAACTCGGCAGCCAGGCGCGAGAGTTCCCCCGGCCCCGCCGGCTTTCCCTCATCGCCCAGGAGCACGCTTCCGGTGTTTATTTTTCTTATCAGTTCGCATAACTCATTCGCCAGCCTGGCCGGACCTGCGCCGTCCATTTCCTTTAACAGCGAAAAAACCACGTCGGCCATAAGGTCCGGGGCGAGACGGTTGAGAGGGCGCAGGGCCTCCAGTGTTGTTTCAGTCGAAGCGCGGACCATGACCGGCAGCATGGACAGCAGGCAGATGACCTTCGCCGGGTACCGCCACAGCTCCTCCCAGAACACCCGGGCGCAGGCGGCCGCAGTTATGGGCGCGGAGTCCGCTGCGTCCTTGAGCGCGCCGAAGTCGATCGCCTCTATGCACGCCCTGAACAGCGGCCGCAGGCGTTCCGGCAAAAAGTCCCCGTCCGCCGTATGAATTTCATGTACCATTCCGGCGCATGCGCCCATCGCGCCCGCGGGCAGGGACATGTCGACGCGGGCGAAGACATCCCCAATGGCCGCCTTTTTTTCTTCTGTCGGCAGGTCGGCCAGTCCCCGTGCGATTCCCGCGATAAGCCCTGAAATGAAATTTATGATCTCCGGGGCCATTCCGAGGGCGTCCCTGGCGAAAACGGGTTCCGCGGCTATTTCGAAAAGCCGCCGGCGGCCGGCTCTGTCTTTTGTGGCCGAACCCTTTTCGATGCCGCGCCGGACCCTCTCGGCAATGAAACTTTTAACGACGCCGCTCCCGGCCCATGTTTTAAGCAATGCAGGCGCCAGCCTTCCGATAAGCTCCGAACCTTCCTTTGAGCTCGTCACCGCATCGACAACACGGGCCATCGGATCAACGGAAACCGTTTCCCTGCCGGCGTCGGTCTTATTATTCTTTTCCATTTCTTTTGTATCCTTCCCACCGTTACGGGCGGCGCGGTCATTCGCCGCCCGCATGCACTTTTTGCCGCGTGATACATTCCTTCAAGAGGGCAAGCTGCTCGTTGAAATCAACCGAGCCCGGCACCAGCAGGGAGTGGTACATGAGACCGATGATGAACACAAAGATGAACGAGGCCATAGCGGGATTCACGTCGAAGTTCGAGCCGATGGCCTCGCGATAATAAGATGAAAAGTCCGCCAGCGGCCCCTGATCGGGTACGGCGCCGTTGCCGCGGAAATAATCCACCGCCAGAAGCATGATGTTCTGATAATAGGATTTCTTCTGGTCCCAGTGCTCGAAAATCCCCCGGATGATCGCGTCGCGGTCGGGGAGATCGCCCACATGGGTGACTATTTCCGCGATGTCCAGCATCCGCTCGCGCTCGAACAGCTGTTCGAAAACGGACTGCTTGGTGGGGAAATAATGATACAGGGTGCCGGTCGATACGTTCAGTTCGGCGGCGATCTCCCGCATGGTCACAGTATCGTATCCCCTGCGGCTGAATAGTTCGAAGCAGCCGGCCAGAAGCTCGCGGCGGTACTCGTCGTGGTCCACCACCTTGGGCATCAGCGCACGCTCCCGGCCTTCTTTTTAGCTTTCGGGGAAGCCTTGGTTTTCTTCGATGGTTTCGCTCCGGCCTTTTCTCCCAGCGCGAGGTGCCGGGCGAGACGTTTGCCAAGACACACAAGAGTAAGGGTGGGAGGAAGCCCCCACGGCTCCGGAATTACCGAACAATCGCAGACGTAGAGGTTTTCCCGCCCCTTCACTTTCAGGTCGGCGTCCAGCAGGTCCCCCACCCTTACCGTTCCGCCGGGATGGGCCGCCAGCCGCCAGGTGGTGTACAGTCCCTTGGCGCCGGCCCGGCCGAGCACACGCGCGGCCAGTTCGGCGCCTGTGCTCAGTTTCTTGCGGTCGGTTGCTGTTAGGTACTTCCGTACGCCCCCGCGATCGGTAAGGCGCCCCGAAAGATCGTCGCGTATTTTGACCATAATTCTGAGTGTTCTGGACGTTTCGAACAGCCTGTGCGGACGGAAGGCCGAAACGGTGAAGAGCTGATCCAGCGCGAAGGGAACGGCCATGTCGGTCAATACGAACCCCTCGTCGGCGAAATGACAGCCCATGGACATGGGAATCTCGTCGGCGCGGGCCCTCACATCACCCGCTTTGCCGCACACCGTCACCAGAGGATCGAAGAAGAAATCGTATCCCGCCCGCTCGATGCCGCTTTTGCGCAGGAGTACCGGCGAGCCGATACCGCCGGCCGCCACCACCACACGGTCGGCATACGCGCGGCAACGCCGCCCGTGCATGACATACTCCACGCCCGTGGCGCGGGGCCCCTCGAAAATGATCCTTTCGGCCCTGGCTCCGTTCAGCACCACCGCTCCGTTCCCGACGGCCTCCCTTACATACATGAGCGCGCTCCACTTGACGTCGTGGGGATCTCCGTAATAGCCGAAAGGAAGCCCCGGCTTCCACCGGTCCTGGTACATGAACTTATCGAGGCGCTTCCAGCCGAGCCCCAGGGACAGGGCGCTCTCCGCTATCCGGGCGGTCATGGGAGTTATCATTGTATCGCTGAGCGGCGCGATGGGAAGCTCCCGGCGCGTTTCCTTTTCTTCGGCGGTAAGGTCGATTCCGTATTTTTTCAGCATGGCATGGGGCACCGGAAATGCCGTCGCGTAATAATACAGGGAGCTTCCGCCGGTGGTGATGCCGCGCACTATCCCGAGAAGCTGTGGAGTGAAGAGCAGGCTTCTGCCGGGAACGGCCTGTTCCTGCAGGTACCGCGCGAAATTGCCCGTTACCGGCCGCCCGGAACCCCATTCGAGCATGAGCACGCGCTTTTTCGCCGCGGAAAGCTCTTTCGCCACGGTGGCGCCCCCCGGCCCCGAGCCTACAATCAGAACATCGTAACGGCCGTCTTTTAGCTCTGCCATGACCACTCTCCGAGGATTTATATTATAACGAACGTTCGGTATTGTATAATTGACGCACCGTTTTGTCAAGAAGTAATACGATATTACGATATAGAGGTATGCGTGTCGATGATTTTCACATCAACGTTAAAGTTGATTATGATGAATAGATTTTATTGCTCTGGCATCAGCTTATTGGAAAGTGAGCGACGAGAATCGGATATCCCCCCGGCTGCGTAAGCCGGGGTGGTTCGGGAAGATAGGATCGGAGTTGTTTAAACTCACCCCCTGCCCCCCTCTCTTTGAACGAAAGAGAGGGGGGATAGTGCCATCAGCACATTGCCGGAACCAGCCGCCCCCGGCGCTCCGCGCCACCCCCGGAGGGGGTTCTCGTCCGCCATCTACTGATAGACGAACGCCGGCTTCCCGTGATACGCCTCGGACACGCCCCCTACTTCTTCCCCGCCACGGGCATGTCATAGTCCCGCTCATTATACTCGTGCGTGAACTCCGTTTATCGGCCCGTAGTACCGTAGGGCGGTGCTTCCTCCCGTGCCACCACGGTGTCGTACAGCCCGTAATAGGTAAGCCCCGGATGACTGTCGATGCCCGTGTAGCGAAGCGACGCGTCTTCGTACCGCCGGAAGGCGAACACCGCCTGGTTCATCTGCTCGGTGTTGAACACCCTGAGGCGCACCAGCAGGTGGAAGTCCTTCACCGTCAGGCCTGTGACCGCGAGAAACAACTCCGGTTCCAGTTTGGTGATGACATCCTGCAACGTGTTCTCGCGGAAGTCGGTGAGATACATGAAGGCCGGGATGCGCGTGGCGAACTTGATGAGCTTCTCCTGAACAAGCTTTCGCTTGGACTTGTACTCCTTCTCCTCGTCGGTGAGCTGTTTTTTCTCCTTCGCCGTCAACTCGCCGTCCTTGGCCTTCTTCTTGAGTTCCTTTATCTTCTCGCTCTTGTTTATGATCGTTTCGATTATATTGTCGCCGAGCGAGCGCCATCCCTCGATGCGCTCCACGGCGGCCATGGCTTCGGGGTTGTCCAGGACGCGGCGCAGCGTATCGTTGTCCACGTTGACCAGGAGCGCGCTCTCCCACTTGCGGGCCAAAAGCGTCGCCGAGGTGCCGGACATCGCGATGTCGAGAATGCCGCCCGCGTCGATCTGCGTCATGTTCGCGCCGTCGTAGGCAAGCACCGGCAGGAAGGACACCAGGTCCCTTACCGCGTTTTCAGGGTTCGGTTCGTTGGGCGAGAGGCCTATGGCATACTCTGAAAGCTGGCGCAACGCGCGCGTGGGCGCGAAGTCGAACACGAAGCACACCGGCTTGAGGATCTCCTCCTGGTTCGGATCGTCGC
>CAZEAH010000301.1:0-4750 GCA_964510075.1 uncultured Leptospirales bacterium
GGCGAAGCCTGGCCAGTTCGACCTTTTACCTTACGGCGCGGTCGGATGCCAGCACGATGTCCTTGCTGAATTCCTCATATCCCTCGGCTTCAATTTTCAGCGCATATGGACCGACGGGCATTTCGAGCGAAACGTCCCCCGATCCGACAAGTTCGCCATTCAGGAAGACACGGGCGCTTTCCGGCCGGACGGATATGTCGACGCGCCCTTTTTCGAGCGCGGCCGGGGGGGCCGGCTCCTTTATCTCGACGACTTTCATTTCCTCGAATTCTCTCTTCAGCGCCGCCTCGTTTCGTACCTCGTCGGCCTTGATCGCCTTCACCGCGGCGATCTGCTCAACCACTTTCGCCACCTCGACGGGCGGAGCCTCGGTCTTTTTCTCTTCCACGGCGGCCACGGCCTCCACCACCTTTTCCACCTGCGTGTTGACCCTGGCGACCTCCCTGGCATCGACCTTCACCGCCCTGTTTTCGGTGACCGTCACGGCGCTTTCCTCGACCTGCGCCTCGAGTTTTTTAATAACTTCCGACTCCCGGACTGTTTCGCTCTCTATATTTTCCAGGGCGGCAATGCGCTTCGACACCTGCACTTTCCCGTCGACCACCTCGACGCGCGTATCCTTCGCGGTGCTTGTTTCAACCATGAACATGGTGCCCCTCACGCCGGCAACCGCCGTAGGCGTCTTCACCATAAAGCTTTCGCCCTTAACGAGTTTTTTCGGTTTGGCGAGGACCGTTCCCACGGCCAGCTCCAGCGAGGTGTTTTCCGATCCTGTCGAACCGTCCAGGAAAAGAGCGGCAAGGGACACCTCGCTCTTCTCCTTAACGCGCACCACGCTCTGACCGATCTGTACATCGACCGTTCCTCCCGCGCCGGTCCGCACGCGATCCCCCTGCGCGAGCTCCATGCCCGCGTCGGCGCCGCCCCAGGTATTGTTGCGAAAAGCCTGAACCTCGCCTATTATGAATGTAATAACCGCCCTCGACCGGTTTTCGGTTTTCTTCGAGCAGGAGATGGAAAAGACGACCGCCATCGACAACACGAGCGCCGTTATGCGTTTCATGAACATCCCTCCTTTCGTCGCAAATGACCTTCCATGCAAGAAACCATCCCGGCAGGCGAACGCGGCCCGCCGGTTTATTTCCTTATTCTGTATATACCGTTGCCTTCCGTACCAAAGTACACAGTCCTGCCGGATGCGGCAATATTTGTCGCCGATACCGTGGGCATCACGATCGACCATTGCACGGTACCCCGGTTCGTATCGAACACGTAGAATACCCGGCGCGACAGTACATAGAGGTCCCGCCCCATAACTATCGGACTTCGTTCGACCGGCCCCCCCAGGTTGACGCTCCATTCGACATTTCCCCTCAGCGAGAGCTTTACGACGTCGCCGCCCGAGGACACAGCATACAGATAGTCCCCGTCAACAACCATATCGGCGACAATGGAGCCCCTCATGCCGTAACGCCACTCCATCTCATCGCGCTCTATATTGTGGCACGCGACCACGCCGTCAAAATTCGCGTAATACAGCCGCCCGTCCCGCACAATCACCGACGAACCGACTATTCTCCCCGAATCGATTCGCATTACGGCGAGCCGGAGCGTCGTATCGATCACGTGGATCCTTCCGTCGAGAAGCGGAACAAACAGCAGCCTGTCGTCCGCCACGGGTGTGGAATACGAAGCCGCGGGAAGGGCCATGTTCCATTCCTCCGCTCCTCTTCGGTTAAACCTGTAGAGCATGCCCTTTGCGGTGGCCACATACAGTCCGGAGCCGTCAACGGCCGGCCGCGAGCCGAAATACAGAACCCCTTTCACCTTCCGTGTCCACAGCTCCTTACCGGTATCGAGAGACAGCGCGATGATGCGCTCGTCCGCGGCGGCAAGGTACAGTGATATTCCGTCGGAAACAGGCTGGGTGACAATCGGCGACCCGCAGCGAAAGCGCCATGCGACGGCCCCCCGCCTGAACGCGTCGATGTGTCCGTCCATCCCGACCGCAATGAAAAGATCTCGCGGTGCGTCGGTGAGGACATGCGATACCCTGGCCCGCTCCATCCAGGCGTTCTGATCGAACTCCTGGATGCGCCTGGACTTTTCCGCGAAACCGGCGGGATCTTCGTTTCCGCGCACCGATTCGGAAAGCCGCCGTAATTCGGTTATCAGCGCCGGCGGGGATTCCTCCGTGGTGTATATTCGAGGAGGAGGGGTCTCCGCGGCAATAGTCACCAACACCCCGGCGAGACGCTCTTTCTCCGAACGGGTGCTCTTATCATGAAGCGCGGCCATCACCCCTTCCACCTTATCCGCGAGTGCGCGCACATCCCGCTCCCTCACCTCGCACACCTCGTTCGCCTCCACGGCGACCGCCCGCTCGGCAAGCCTGCGCTCGATCTCCTCGATCGCCCCGCGCGCATCCTCATCCAGTGCTTTCGCCGGATCGAGCGCAACACGACCCCGCACGCTTATTTTCCCTTCCAGGACCTCGTAACGGACGTCGCCCCTGCCCAAAACCGAGACCCCGAAGCTCGTTCCGCGCACACCCGCCACGGACGTCGGCGTTCGTATTTCCGCAACATCGCCGCGCCGGAGCTTCCTGAAATTCAGAAGGGCCGTCCCCGACGAAAGGTCCAGACCGGCGCGAAGCGTGCCTTTTCCGCCGCGGGCGATTCCGTCGATTCTGAACCGGGAATTCTGCTTGATCCGTATAACAATTTCATCCCGGCAGCGGAGCTCGGCGAATGAGAGCGCACCGGTCAGCACGGTATCACCAGCGCCAAGCGCCTCTCCGGCCTGGAGAGGCGCAAGCCTGCCGTTACGCTCGAGGCGTACATCTCCGTAGACTGATTCGGCGAGGGCTTCGAGGGGGGTGATGTTGTCGCCCGCCCGGAAAAGCAGCGCCCCGACGCCGACAGCCAGTACCAGCGCCGCCGCCGCAAGGATCCCTTTCGCACGGGCGGCGGACAATCCGAGTTCCGCGCGAGCCCGCCCGCGCGCCTCGACGCGAATGCGCTCGAGGCCGCGTCGAATATCAATCGGCGGATCGGCAAACCTTACGCGACCGAACACGCCGAGGAGCGAGTGCGCCTGCTCCGCGGAACAGCGTCCCTCCGAGCGAAGCTCCTCTACTATCGCGGTTATTTCTTCCTTAACGTGGGGCTCCATTTCTCCGGCTCCCGTCCATACTGCCCGGCTTTCCCGATCATTATACCACGTTGCGGGATTTAAGCCGGTCAACGATCTTCTCCACGGCTTTCTGCATACGCCATTTGGCGGTGCGTTCCGGGCAATCGAGTATGCTTGAAATCTGGCTGTACTGCATTCCGTGATCGAACCTTAAAAGGAATACGGTCCTGAATTTTTCCTTTAGTGAGTCAACCGCCAGATAGAACTCGCGCATGTCCTCTTCTTTCAGGTACAGTTCCTCGGGCGAGCCTTCCGGGGAGTTGATTCCGTCCATCTGGTCCCCGGCTACCGTGAGCCTGTCGTGCATATGCTTCTTTCGGAAATTTTTACAGCAGTTGACGGCGATACGGTAAATCCACGACGAGAAGGCCATATCGGTATTGAACGAATCGATATGCAGAAAAACCCTCATGAACACATCATTCAGAACGTCCTCGGCCTCGTCTGCGTCACCGAGTGAATACACGATGAGACGCTTGAGGCGGGGCGCATATCGCTCGTACAGTTCATCGAACGCCTTCTGCTCTCCCTCCCTGAACCGCCTGACGAGTTCTTCGTCACCGATGACTACGGACACTTCTCTCATCCGCTACTCTGAATACCTATTTAATGGTAAAAAGTGTAAAAATAAACGGAACGGGCCGGAACATTATAGCTGAGTAACCCGGGGAGGTAAAGGAAAAGATTGGAAATAGTAACACGAGGACCGTGGACGACGGAAACGACCGGCCCGCACTCACCGCAAACACGGCCGCATGTTCCTCCGTCATCGCGCGGTCTGGCGCGTCAGGAGAGAGGCGGACGTGGCCGCGAGTCTTCAATCCCGGAGAAAATATCCCCCACAAGACCCTCGTCGAGAAGCGAGATGAGCTGCCGCGTCTTCTGTTCGAGTTCGCCGGTAAGCCCTACTTTAAGATCCCTCATCTGCATATACTCATCGGCGATATTGAGGGCCGCTAGAATCGCCACCTGCAAAGGCGTGCCGCTGGAAAGGCCGCGGCCCACCTCCTCCATCCGCTCGTTCACCAGGCGGGCAAGACGCTCGATGTATTCGGGCGCCGCATCACCCTGGATCGAATAGGTACCGCCATAGATGGAAACCTTGACCCTGTTCTCCACCGGCAACCTCCCTCCGCGGCCCGTAGCGCTCGCGCGCTTACTTTCCGTCCTCTTCTATGATAAGAAAATCATCGTCCATTGAAAGCTCGTCGAAGGACTCGCTTTTCTTCTTGGACGGTTTTGACTTTTCGGTCTCGTCGATGATGACGAGGTCGCTCTCGACATCGTCGATTACGATCTCGTCGGCGCCTTCATCGAGCAGAATGATTTCATCCTCGCCTCCCGCTTTGTCGGGTGCGGTCTCCACCTTAACGTCGGCGTCGGCAAGCGCAGTATCATCGTCGATGATGATGATATCGTCATCCTTATCGGAAATAACGATATCGTCGCCGCCGCGGACGGTCTCGACGCTGACCTCTTCCTTCGGAGGGGGCGCGGGAGCGACGCGCGCCTCGCTCTTCGGGGCCGACTCGCGGGCCAGAGGCCGTTCCGCGGG
>CAZEAH010000302.1:0-4744 GCA_964510075.1 uncultured Leptospirales bacterium
AAGCGACAGGAGGTCGCGTCTTTCGCCGACCGCTTGAGGGCGCGTTTTCTTTGGTACTTTCTTTTTCGCGAAAAAAAGAAAGTACAGAGCCCCCACGCGCCAGCCAGGCGCGCCCCACCCCGCATGGGGCGCCATACGAATAAACGGGCCACCAGGGGCCCCTCCGCAACTCTTCGCACATTAAGCCCCCGCCGGAGCCCCGGCACCATGAGGACGCGAAGCGTTACGCTATCTACATACAACCTGCCCAGTGGCTTCGATACGCCCACGGCTACGCTTCGACGGGCTCAGCGCGAAGCGCCTCCCCGCCGGAACACCCGGCACAATGACTGAGCAAGCAGTATAAAATGAACCAAATTCCCCCACCCCACGAAAAAGAAGACCCCTCACGGCAGGTATAGCCCACTTAAATTTACTTGCCTATTGTAAGGGATACCATTAGACTCAAACGATACAAAGCCGCACACCGCCCTGCGGAAGGCATGAACATGCACATCGGCCCGATCACGCTCATACACGCCGTCCCCGCCCTGCTGGCGGGCATGCTCGCGGTGCGCGCGTGGCGCAGGCGCTCCGTGCGCGGCAACCGTTACATGGCCCTGCTTATGGCGGCGGTCTGCCTGTGGGCCGTCACCGAGGCCATGGTGCACACGGTCCCCGATCGCGCCTGGATGCAGGCCTGGTCCGCCCTGTCGTACCTTGGCAGCCAGACATCCCCGGTCTTCTTTTTCCTGTTCGCCCTCGCCTTCTCCGGTCTGGACGAGCGCGTCGGCCGCGCCGGGCGCCGTGCGCTTTTCATCGTGCCGGCGCTTTCCACGGCCCTGGCGGCCACCAACCACCTGCACGGCCTGGTATGGTCGTCGATAACGGTGACCGAAAGCACGTACGGAACGACCGGCGTTTTCGGGCACGGGTCCTGGTTTACAGTCGAGATCGTTTACAGTTATACTCTCATAGTAGCGGCAATCGTGATGCTGGCCCGCGCCGTGGTCCGGTTTCCCCGCCTGTACTCCATGCAGACCCGCCTGTTCCTTCTGGGGGCGTTTGTTCCCTTCGCGGGGAACATTGTGTACGTGGCGGGATTTTCGCCCGTGCCGGGCCTCGACATCACCCCCGCCGCCTTTTCCGTTACCGGACTTTTTCTGTCGCTCGCCGTCTCGCGATTTCGTTTCCTGTCGTCGGCGCCTATTTCGCGCGATTCATTGCTTTCGATTATGAAAGACGGCGTGCTCGCGCTCGCGGCGGACTCCATGATCGTCGAGATCAATCCGGCGGCAATGCGGATGCTGGGGCTTGGCGGAAAACCACCGCTCGGCAAAACGGCCGCTTCGGCGCTGGGCGGCCACCAGGAACTGATCGCGGCGCTTGCGCAGAGGAGGGTTTCGGGATCGCTGATCCGGCTGGGCGAGCGCTACGTGGAGATGGACATAAGCCCGCTCCCCGCGCGGCCGGGCGAGCTTCCCGGCCGCATGCTGGTGCTGCGCGACGTCACGCTGCGACGCCGCGCTGAGGAGGCCCTGCGCGACAGCGAGGAGCGCTTCCGCGACCTGGTGGACCTGCTTCCGGTCGGAATCTACGAAACCGATTCGGAGGCGCGCATAACATATGTCAATCGCACGGGGATAGAGATGTTCGGCTTCGCCTCCGCCAGGGTGAACCCGCACGATTACCACACCTATGACATGCTCCCCCCGCACGAGCGCGAGCGATGGCCGGAACTTCGCAGGCTTCTCACCACGCGCGGAATCGCGCTCAATTACGAGATGGAGGCCGTGCGCGCCGACGGCACCGTCTTTCCCATCATCATCAACGCCTGCTCCATCGATCCCGACGATTTTACGCGCGGAACACGGGGCGTCGTCATCGATATCTCGACGCGCAAGACGGCCGAGAACGAGCTCGCTCTCCGCGAGAAGCGCCTGGCCGCCATCTTCGAGAACGCGGGCGCGGGCATGGACCTTGTCGACGCCGACGGCAGGTTCCTCAAGGTGAACAGGGCGCTGGCCGACATGCTGGGATATACGGTCGACGAGCTTCAGGGGATGTACGTCTCCGATGTTACCCATCCCGACGACATCCGCGCCAGCGGCGAGAAACTGCGCGCGCTTCAGGCCGGCGAGGTGGACTCGTACCGAATGGAGAAGCGCTACATCAGGCGCGACGGCCGTGTAATTTGGATAAGCCTTTCGGTAACGCCCATCCGCAACGCCGCCGGACAAACCGAGGCGATCATTGGGCTCATTTCGGACATCACCGAGCGCCGGCGCATGCAGGACGAGCTCGCCCTGCGCGAGGCGCGCCTTTCGGCCATACTGCGGAACGCCGGCGTCGGAATCGGACTTGCCGACGCCGACGGCAGGTACGAAATAGTCAACCCGGCCTTTGCCGGCATGCTGGGCTACACGGTCGACGAGCTTACGGGAAAGACGAACCTCGAGATAACGCACCCCGACGACCGCGACGCGAGCCGCGCCATGCTTCGCGCGCTCGCGCGCGGAGATACCGATGCCTACAGCCTCGAGAAGCGTTTCGTGCGGAATGACGGGCGCGCGATCTGGGCGAGCCTTTCGGTTTCGGCGATACGCGACGAGAACGGCCGCTTCGAATCGGCCATCGGCCTGATGTCCGACATCACCGAGCGAAAGCACATGGAGGAGGCGCTTCGCGAGAGCGAGCGGCGCTATCGCCTGCTCATCGAGTCGATTTCGGACGGCGTCTTCGCGATCGACCGCGAATGGCGCTACACCCTGGCCAACGACATCGCCGCACGAATGGTGAACATGCCGCGGGAGCGCCTTATAGGAAATCGCATAACGGATATTTTCCCCGGAATAGAGACGACCGGCTTTTTCGAGGCCTACCGCCGGGTAATGGAAACGCGCGAGCCCGCCACCGCGGCCGGCGAGTTCGCCCTTGCCGACGGAAAAAAGGGCTGGTACGAGGTGCGCATCTATCCCAGCATGGAGGGAATTCTGTGCATATCATCCGATGTTACCGAACGGCGGCGCGTCGAGGAGGCCGTGGAAAAAGAACGCGCATTCCTGCGGCAGGTGATCGACGCGGTGCCGGGCTTTATAATAGTGAAGGACCGCCAGGGGCGTTTCGAGCTTGCGAATAAGACGATCGCCGACGCGTACGGCACGACCGTAAAGAACATGATAGGAAAGACCGACGCGGACTTCAGCCCTACGGGCGAGGAAGTGGAGCGCTTTCTTGCGGACGACCGGGAGGTGATGGACACGCTCCGCCCGAAGCTCATTTCCGAGGAAAAGGTCACCTACGCCAGCGGCGAGGAACACTGGCTTTCCACCGTCAAGGTGCCGCTGGTCGATTTCGACGGGGTATCGCGCCGGGTGCTCGCCGTCGCCACCGATATCACCGAGCGGCGGCGCGCCGAGCAGGGACTTCGCGAGAAAACCGATGAGCTCGAGAAGTTCTTTTCGAGCGCCCTGGATCTTCTGTGCGTGGCCGACACCGACGGCTATTTTCGCCGCCTTAACGCGCAGTGGGAGAGTGCGCTGGGTTACACCCGCGAGGAGCTTGTCGGCACGCGCTTTCTGGACCTGGTCCACCCGGACGATCTGGAGGCCACACTGGGCGCCATGAAAAGCCTCCGCGACCAGAATATCGTCATGAACTTCGTCAACCGTTACCGGCGCAGGGACGGCGAATACCGGTGGATCGAGTGGCGTTCGTACCCGGCGGGCAGGCTCATCTACGCCGCTGCGCGCGACATCACCGATCGCGTGGCGGTGGAGGACGCCCTGCGCGCGGCGAAGGAGGCGGCCGAGGAGGCCACCCGCGTGAAGAGCGAGTTTCTGGCAAACATGAGCCACGAAATCCGCACTCCGCTTAACGGCATCATCGGCATGGCGCACCTTGCCCTCAAGACCGGCCTTACGAGCAAACAGCGCGACTACATTGATAAAATCGCCGCCTCGGCCAAGATGCTTTCGGGCATAATAAACGACGTGCTCGATTTTTCCAAGATCGAGGCCGGGCGCATCGAGCTGGAGCGGGTTGACTTCTCGCTTGACGACATCCTAAAGAACCTTACGGGGGCTCTGGGCCGCGCCGCCGAGGAAAAGGGCATCGAGCTCTTCCTGCACATAAGCGCGGGCATACCCCTCGAGCTCCGCGGCGACCCGCTGCGCCTGCAGCAGGTGCTGTTCAACCTGCTGACCAACGCCGTCAAGTTCACCCATGCCGGCGAGGTGGTGCTCCGGGTGGAGGCCGCGCGGCGTCACGGCACGGCCGAGAACCCCGTGGCGGACGTGCGATTTACGGTGCGGGACACCGGTATCGGCATCCCTCCCGAGCGGCAGCCCCGTATCTTCGCACCGTTCACCCAGGCCGACAGCTCCATAACGCGCCGCTACGGCGGTACGGGGCTGGGGCTCTCGATTTCGAAAAAACTGGTGGAGCTTATGGGAGGAGAAATCGGCTTTACAAGCGAGGTCGAAAGGGGGTCCGCCTTCTTCTTTACGGTGCCCCTGGAGATACGCAGGCCGGGTGAATCCGCCGCCCGGCGCTTGGCCGAATTCGGCAGGCTCCGCCTGCTGGTGGTGGACGACAACGACACCGCGCGCGAGATACTGCGCGAGAGCCTGGCGGGTTTCGGATTCGACGTGATGGGCGCGCGTTCGGGCGCCGAGGCCCTTGAGCTCATCGAGGCGGCCCCGGGGGACGGGTTCGCCCTGGCGCTGGTCGACTGGAAGATGCCCGGCATGGACGGCCTTGAGAC
>CAZEAH010000303.1:0-4734 GCA_964510075.1 uncultured Leptospirales bacterium
CTCCCGACGCGCCGGCGTATCTTACAAGCTGTACTTTCTGGATGGGGCCCTTGACCAGCGCGGGTATCACGTCGCCCACCCGCACATCCTCGAAATAACGTTCCTCGTTCATGGCATACCTCCTACTTTCTTTCGACAAGCAGGGAGCGCGACCGGGCGACCCTCTCGTTCATCTGGTTTGTGTAAAGTACCTCCACGGTAATCATGTCCATCTTCGATCCCGACTTGCTTGTCTTCTCTTCCATCTTGGTCACCCGTGGAGTGCCGGTGATCACGTCGCCGGGGTAGAGGTCCCCGTAATACTCATATTCCTCCTCGCCGTGAAGTACCATGAAAAAATTGATCTTCAGCGCGTCGATCATCACGGGCATGCTTCCACTCCACAGCATGGGTACCGTAAGGAATGTCGGTGGAGCGGGACAGTCCCGGTAGCCCGCTTTTCGCGCCTCCTCCCTGTCGTGGTAAATCGGATTGGTGTCCCCTATCGCAAGCGCGAATTCCCGTATCTTGCCGCGTTCGACCTCCCACACGATCGGTGCGAACTCCATGCCGACTTTGGATAAATCAGCCATAACGGACCTCCTTACTCTATATTCCGCTTTTCACGCGTCGAGCCTGCCGACGATAGCGATACTGCACACGTTAAGGAAGGGAAAGCCCCCAAGGTTATGCGTGAGCCCGAAGCGGGGATCGGCAAGCTGACGTTCGCCGGCCCTCCCCTGCAGTTGCAGGTACATCTCGTACAGCATTCTGAGCCCCGACGCCCCTATGGGGTGCCCGAAGCATTTTAGGCCCCCGTCCACCTGGCACGGTATGCCGCCAGCGCCCAGGTCGAAGAATCCGTCGAGAATGTCCCTGGTAGCCTTGCCCCTTTCGGAGATGTGCAGGTCTTCCATCGTGACGAGCTCGGTTATGGAAAAACAGTCGTGCACCTCCATCATGCTGATCTCCTTGCGCGGGTTCCTGATCCCCGCCTCCTCATATGCCGCGGCGCTCGCCTTCGTGGCGGTGATGAAATAGGAGCCGTCCCAGTCGTAGGCGAACTCGGACCCGTTGCTCAGTGAAAGCTGGAGGGCCTTCACCGAAACGATGTCCTTTTTGCCCAGGCTTTTCGCTATCTCCGGTGTCGTTACAATGGCGCATGCGGACCCGTCGCTCACCCCGCAGCAGTCGAAAAGGCCCAGTGGATAGGCGACGTGCGGAGCGCACATCACCTGGTCTTCGGTAACCGGTTTCCTCAAATGAGCCTTGGGATTGAGAGCACCGTTGGCATGGCTCTTGACGGATATATGGGCCATGGCGCGCTTGATTTCGTTGATGTCGAGGCCGTACTTCGCCGCGTAGCTGGTCGCCATCATGGCAAACCCGCCGGGTGCGGTGAAGTTCGCCATCCAGAGCTGGTTGAAGGTTCCCATTGCCGAGCTGAATTCGGGCAGCCCCCCGTAGCCGATGTCCTTTAGCTTTTCGACGCCGATGGCCAGCGCGAAATCGTACGCTCCCGACGCCACGGCGTACACCGCGCCGCGAAACGCTTCCGTTCCGCTCGCGCAGTAGTTCTCCACCCGCGTGACCGCTATGTTCGGGAGGCGCAGGGCGATGGATGCGGGTACCGCGCTTTTGCCTATGCTTATCTCGTCGAAACACGAGCCAAGCCAGGCGGCCTGTATGTCTTTCTTGTCGATCCCCGCGTCCTGTATGCACTCCTGAAAGGCCTCCACCATGAGGTCCTCCGGTCCGTCTTCCCATCTCTCTCCGAATTTTGAACAGCCCATGCCGATAATCGCGACCTTGTCCCTTATTCCGTTTCCCATCACGCACCTCCTCCTTCCGCCTGGGGAACCGCCTTCCAGAAGTATCCGGTGAAACCGCGCGTCGAATCGACCTGCCGCAGTCTGAACGTCATCCTGGTTTTCGCGCCCACCTTCACCTGGGCGAGATCGCAATCCGTGAAATCGAACATGCTCCTGCCGCCCCCATCAAAATGCACAAGCCCGTACACCGCCGGAGGATCCACCGAGGCCGAGAGCATGTCCCCGGTGAACATGAGGACTTTGCCTGTCTTGTCGGAGAATTCGTAGTCTTCGAAGTTGTTTGCCGACCAGCAGTCGGGGTTCACGCATACCGGATATGAGGGGAACTGGGGCGTTCCGCACTTTGCGCACTTCACGCCCACGAGTCCAAGCAGCATTTTGCGTTTCCGCCACAGGACGGTAAGCGCCGTAGAGGGATTCGCCTCGCCGCGTATTCCAAGGTCGGCGGTGATGAGGTTCCTGAATTTGGCATATTTCTGGAAATTCGTAAGATCCACTTTGTTGGCAAGCGACCCAGCCACTCCCATGCGCGGCTCCAGCTTCTTGATATTCTCGGTGACCTCGAACGCCAAGACGTCGCATCCCTGTCCGAAACCGGCGACCAGAAGCTTTTCCCCGGACGACGCTTTTTCCAGCGCCGCGACCAGGAGCAGCAGCGGATGGGCGCTGCCCGTGTCACCGCACGCCGCGTGCAGGTTGTCCTGTACTCTCTGCTTGTCTATTCCCAGCTCGCGCGCGATAGCCGCATGGGTTCCTGAAAAATAGCAGGGATAGATAACCCTGGAAAAATCGGTTGCCTTCATGCCGTATTTCGCCAGAAATCCCCTTATCGCCTCGGGAATAATCCTGCCGTAACCGATGTCCCTGACCCACCGCTCCTCGTAGGCGTAATCGAATTCCTTACCGGTACCCCTGTAGTGATCAACAAAGTCGCAGTTTATTGAATAGCTTCCTTTAAATTCTGCGATTACATCGCTCTTTCCGAAAAGCAGGGCGGCCGCACCGTCACCGTAGAACATCTCGAGCATGGTGGCCATCTTCGTGCGGCGCTGGTCGGCCGCCGATACAAGGATGCTGTCTCTGGTCCCGGCCATGATGGCCTCAATTGCCGAAATGCAGGCGGTAGTGCCCGACTTCATGCAGGCGGAAAAATCGGCGTTTACCGTGCCCTGTTCGCGCATATTGAGAGCGGCTGCGACAATGCCCGCGTTGATGCGGTCGGCGAAAGGCATGGTGGTGGAAGCGAAATAGAGACCGTCCAGCGCCTTCCTGTCCTTGCCCTTCATGCAGTCGTACGCGGCGGCCACCGCCATGCTTACCGCGTCCTCGTCCCAGTTCGCAACCGCCTTTTCCCCGCCGGCGACCGCCATTATCACCGGGAAATACCAGGCCATGTGCTGTACGATGAGCATTCTGCTCATCCGATAGCGCGGGATATAACCTCCATACGAAGTTATCCCAATCATAATACCTCCTCCTAGATGATATGAGGTGAGAGACTGTCGCGGGCAGGGAGATCGGAGCATGGTGCGATATCGCCGAATGGCGTCCGCACATGTTAAAGTGACACGTACTGATTATCCATCCAATGATTCCATCAAGTCATTGGACTTGCTCAATGGAAACAATACTATAATAATTAATCAACTGCTTTTTTTCCCTTATGGATTTTTTTTTCGACCCTAGCCATCTCGCCCCTAATCGACCCCGGGAGGTTTCAATAGGCCATCGCCGGGGCTCCAGCCACCACAGAATGGGCCCGGTATTATTAATCCATACGTAGATTCTAATCCAATTTCACTTGAACAGGGTCCAAAGGAGGTTAAGGCGATTCCGATACGAGGTATATCGAATCGAAATGATGCCGGGCCCCGGCCCCGATCGGCCTGCCTGCTCAAAGAACTAGGTAATGCTGGGGATTAACAAACGCACATCGCATCGCACGTCCTTTCGTGGACGTGTTGCCCGGCAGGATAAGTGACTGGACAGCTATATCCGGAAAAAATCCACCGCCGTTTTCAGGTTTTCCGCCATTGAAGCAAGGCTCTCCGATGTCCCTGCTATCTCCTCGGCGCCGGATGCGTTGGCCTGGGTGAGCTCGTTGATGTTCGAGACCGATTTCACTATTTCCGATACCGCGGTCTTCTGCTCCTCGGTCGCGCTCTTCATCTCGTCGGAGCGGTTTCTCATCTCCAGTGCGTCGCGATTTACAACCGCGTTGGAATCGAGCTGTTTCGTCATGAAATCCGAGAGGACCTGCATCATACCGCCGATATTGTCCACTCCAGTTATAATCGCGCTGATGGTCTCGATGGTAGAGGTGATGTTCTCTTTTCCGCGGCTAATCTCGTCGTTATTGCTCCGTATATATTTGTCGATTTCCTTGATGCTGGAGGCCGTCTTCTCGGCCAGTTTGGATATCTCATCGGCGACCACGGCGAACCCGCGCCCGGCGTCGCCGGCCCGCGCCGCCTCGATGGCCGCGTTGAGCGAGAGGAGGTTTATCTGTTCGGAAATATCGTTTATCATGTCGACGATGCTCGTCATTTCGTTGGAGCTGTCGATGATACGGCCCATGCTCGCGGTCATGTTGTTGAGCGATTCCTCACCCAGTTTTGCGGTGGTCACTATTTCGGTCGAAATGGTGAGGGTCTCTTTGAGTTTATCGCCCATGTCGTTTATGCTTGCCGAAAGCCGCTGCATCTGTTCGATAAACCCGCTCAGCCTTTCGAATTGTTCAAGGGAATTACGCGCAACGTTCTCCACCCCGGCCGACACCTCCTCGACGGTCGCCGTTACCTCCTCGGCCGAGGCGGCCTGGCTCTGGGCGTTGTCGGAGAATGAGACCGAAGCGCTCGACATCTCCTCCGCCGAGGTGGCCATTTCGCTCGAGATATTCTGTATATTGCGTATGACCCTGCGC
>CAZEAH010000304.1:0-4728 GCA_964510075.1 uncultured Leptospirales bacterium
GCAAGGCTTCCTGCATCTCTGCCGCGACACGGCCTGCCTCGCGCCCACCGCGGACGTCGAGGCCGCAATCGCGGCGCTCGACGACGTGAATGGATATAATCTCGGGTGAGGTCTGTGACATCAGACCGGTGAAAACCGGGCTTCCCTGTGCGGTGCCGGGGGACCTCACCGCGTCGCGAATTAGATCATCGCCGCCAGGACCTCCCGCGCCAGAGCCGGATCATCGCGATAATCGGGGCAGTGGCGGCCTTCGGGCCTGTAGAAGTACCTCCCATTTTTGAGAGGAAAGTTCCGCTCCAGGCAGAGTCCCATCCATGGATCCATGCCGCCCGCGACGAACACCGCAGGCGCTGAAAGTTTTTCGTCATTTCCCCCGGTGATCGCTCCTTTCCAAAACCTTCTCACGGGACCTGCCGGGACCGTCATTCGATCGCTATTCGGCCACCACATACGTCGGGATAGTATACAGTCCCTCTTTCAGAAGTATCGTCACGCTGTCGCCGGGTTCCTTCGCTTTATAAAGCGCGAGCGGCACGATGATCGTATCCTCCTCCGTAACCGGTCCCCACGGCCCGATGACGAAATTGGTGCTGTGGCTTTTCCCGCTTCCAATGAATTTTTTGATTATTGTGGCGGTGTACCGCCGGGGTTCGGAACGGTCGAGCACCAGGTTCGTTACGACGGTAAAGCCGAAGGAATACTGCAGCGCGATGAAGATCGACAGGGCGAGGGCGACGCCTCTGTGCCGGCCGCGGTCGGTACGGATGGAGCCGGAGGCGTAGACCATCGCGGCGAGCGTCAGGACGAAAACGACCGCCATGACGGACCACACTCCGGAGAAATCGAGTATGTTGAACGAAATAAACGATAGCATCATGACGAATGAGGGGGCGAGGAGGGTAGCGAGCAGAACGGGTCGCTCCGATTTCGGATCGGCGCTGATGTCCGCCGTCCGGCCGGTAATGAGCATCAGCGCGATGCCGGCGGGTGGAAGTAACACGCAGATCGCCGCCGTGACGGCGGTCGAAGGGAGCGACGGCAGAACGTAGTACCACGCCGCCGCGACCACGGACCCGATATTTATAATTCTGGTAATGAGCCTGAGCCGCTGAAGGGGAATCCCTGTCCCGTTTGTCTCCTGTGAGATGGCGTCGGGCGCGGAGGTCTTATCAATCGTGTCGCCTGACGCGATACGGGGAACGGCCGCCGATATTGCCTCCATGAGCCGTTCGGAATCGACCAGACCGTACGGGATGCCGATCGCCTTCGAGTTACGATCGCGGGGAATAAGGCGGATGCCGTTGGGCCTTTCTTCGAATTCCTTTATGCCGACCAGCCTGAGGGTGCGCCTTCCGAACACACCGATCCGTGTGATCTTCTCCGCGTCGATCGTGATCCGGAAGAGGTGCGTTTCGGCAACGCCCAGAGCGATAAGGATGACGGGAATGGCGCCGAAAAGCGCAAAGGCGACCGTCGTGGCGGCATCCGGATCGTCCAAAGTGAGCGGGATACAGCCGATAAACGCGAAGAGTCCGGTAAGCGGGACGGCGATGATTGATACAATGAGCCTGGAGGATACGGGGTATGGGTGGGTCGTCCCTGTCATGTCATGCTCCGTGATGCCGGAATTTTCGTCTGTGTCTTTCGGAGTACACCCCGCGGGGCGTCGAATCGCAAGATATTTTCGCCAACGCTCTCGGAAAAGACGCAATAAAGCACGTCCTTATCCGTCCGGATAATCAGAGCGGCTGTCCGCGCGGGGGAATGGGTCGCATCCTCCTGTTCCCCGAGCGGTTGTGCTCCCTGACGCAGGGTCGCGAATGGGCGCCGGCATGTCGAAAAGACTGATGTATCGGAGGAGACAATGTCGAACACGCATATATTCCCATGGTGGGCAGGATATCTTTTGTTGAGCCCAGTCAGGAAGCGCAGGGTGGATCCGCATGCACTTCTGCGCCCGTATATACGGACCGGCATGACGGTGCTCGACGCGGGCTGCGCAATGGGATTTTTCAGCCTGCCGATGGCCGGGATGGTGGGACCGGGGGGCAGGGTGGTCTGTGTGGATGTACAGAAGCGCATGATCGCGGGACTCACGCGCCGGGCGCGTAAGTCGGGACTTCTGGACCGGATCGATGCGCGGGTATGCACTCCGGAATCGCTCATGCTGGGGGATCTTGCCGGCAGGATCGATTTCGCGCTGGCCTTCGGCGCGGTGCACGAGGTCGGCGACCGCGGAACATTTTTGGCGGAGGTCCACAGGTCTCTCAGGCGCGGAGGAAGGCTCCTCGTCGCCGAGCCGAAAGTGACGGTTTCGGCGGCCCGATTTCGCGAAACGGTTGACGCGGCGGTTGAAAAGGGATTCACAATCGAGCGTGAATGGGAGATGACGGGAAGCAGGTGCGCGGTCTTTACCAGAAGCCGATGACGGAGGCCGGATGATGGCACGGCGCGACGCCGCGGGCATAGGACGGTTTTTCAGGGAAGAGTATCGCGCGATGCTCGCCTACGTTCGCGGCCTGGTCCGCGACGCGGCGGAGAGGGACGGGGAGGATGTGGTGCAGGACGTGATGCTTCGGCTCCTCGAAGCCCCGGATCCGGCACGTCCCATTGAGGACCTGGCCGCGTACGTGTACCGGGCGCTCCGCAACCGTGTGATCGATGTTCTTCGCGGACGCAAGAATGAGCGAAGTCTCGACGCCGTGGAGTACCCCGATGAGGGAAGGAGCCTTCTCGACACGCTCGTCGACGCCCGGTTCGATCCGGTGCGGGACCTTGAACGTTCCGATGTCAGGCGCGCCCTCTTCGACGCGATTGATGCTCTCTCGGACGAACAGCGGGAAGCGCTCGTGCTTACCGAATTCGAGGGATGGAGCTTTCGCGAGCTCTCCGAGGCAACGGGTACCCCCATGGGTACGCTCCTTGCGCGAAAGTCGAGGGCGCTCGCGCGGATACGGGGAACGATGGAAGAATACAGGAAACGAATGGAGGAGTGATATGAAGGAATTGTATTCCAGGAGCCTGCCGGCGCGCATACTGCATGTCGTCATACACGCCGTCTTCGGACTGGCGGCGGCGGCGCTCTTCGCGCTGCTGTTCGGACTGGTCGTTATGCACCTGTGGAACTGGCTTATGCCGGAGCTTGCGGGCGCGGGGCGCATCGGTTTCTGGCAGGCATTCGGGCTCATGGTGCTGGCGCGGCTTCTCGTCGGAGGCCTTCACCACGGAGTTCGCGGCGAAGATCGCCGGCATGGAAGGTTCTCGCCCTTCTATCCGGTGCCTGACGAGGCCCGCGCGCGCAGGAAGGAGTACCGGGAGTTCTGGCACCGGGAGGGGCGTGCCGCCTTCGAGGAATACCTGCGCCGGCGGGAAAAGGCGCCGGACGATGGTAAAAACGCGAAGTCTGAAGATTGACGTCGAAAGCTTCGGAACGTATCCGCAATTATTCGGTCCGGGAGGAACAAATGAACGGAAAAATGAATTTAACGGCGGCCTCCGGAGCGCTCGTTGCCGCCGTGGTCGTACTGTTCTCCTTCTCGGGGTGTACGGACTGGATCAAGGCAGTATTCTACATAGACCACATGGAGAACGAAAACCGCACCTCTCGGATGCACGTGGACCGCATCGTGGAGTCGCTCGAATTGAAGACGGGCGAAACCGCGGCCGACATCGGGGCGGGATCGGGCCTCTTTACGCGCAGGATGGCCGAGAGGGTGTCGCCGGGGGGAACGGTCTACGCGGTGGACATCAACAAAAAACTCCTCGCGCATATCGAGAAGAACGCGGGGGGCCTTCCCATCCGCACCGTGCTCGCGACCGAGGACGATCCGCGCGTTCCCGATCGGGTCGATCTGATATTCATCTGCGACACCCTGCATTATATTGAAAAACCATCGGCGTATGTCGCCAGAATGGCCTCCCATCTGGGGCCGGGCGGGCGTCTGGCGGTCATCGATTTCGTAAAAAACTGGCCGCCCATGTCGAACCGTTTTACGGTCGAGGAGCTGAAGGGGTGGGCGCGCGCCGCGGGGATGGACGCCGTGCGCGAGTATGATTTCGTGAAGGACGAGTTTTTTATTGTATTTGTTAAACGATGATGCATGCTGTCCGGTTGTACATCGATAGAAACGGCGGTCGATGGCACAGTATCCCGGGGAGGTAAAATCGCCATGTATAAAAGGAAAACGATGGTCGTTCTCGGCGCGCTGGCGGTTGTTGCGGCGGCGTCGTACGGCGCTGTACGTTCGTGGAGCTCCACCGCGCACGGAGTGCTCGACTGGCGCGTGGGCGTACTGTTAAAGTACGCGGAATTGACGAAGGTTGACCTGTTTCAGGAAGGGAGGCCGGTCGCCGATATACGCGAATTTTCGCGCAGGGGCACCGCTATACTGAAGGCGGCCCCCACACAGCTTCCCGTGGTACGCGATATCGACTTCCCGGGGCCGGCGGGCAGAATCCCCGCGCGGGTGTATGTTCCGGGCGACCGGGCGTCGTATCCCGTCATTATCTACTATCACGGAGGCGGATGGGTGATCGGCGACCTCGATTCGCACGACAACGTCTGCCGCGATCTCGCCGCGGAAGTGCCGGCAGTGGTGCTTTCCGTGGATTATCGTCTCGCGCCGGAGCACGTCTTCCCGGCGGCGGTCGACGATGCCTTCGCCGCCGTGCTATGGGTGACCGAAAACGCCGTTTCGATACAGGGAGACCCAACCCGTATAGCCGTGG
>CAZEAH010000305.1:0-4646 GCA_964510075.1 uncultured Leptospirales bacterium
AGGGAAGCCTGTAGAGCGCCATAGGAACGAATTCACCGAGCTCGCCCATCACCAGCCCCATCTTTCCCACACCGACCACCGTAAAGGTCACGAGATATTCCATGCCGTTATGCAGGTTGAGAAAAGCCGGCGCCCGTTTGCGGTCTTTAATGATAGATTCGACATCGAACTCCACATCGATATTTTTGCGGTCGTAGAACACCAGCCTGTTGAACACGGCGTCCATATATTTCAGCTTGAGGCGCAGCGTGACCGTTTTTCCTTTATAGGAGTCGATGTTCGCCGCGATATCGGCGAGCGGTATGTCCCGGTATTCCTGCGTGCGCGCGGCGCCCGCGAGCGTAATTACGGCGCACAGCGCGAGCGCGGCGCATGTACGGAATGCACGAGCGGTGCGAATCATTAGACCCTCCCGGAATGCCGGTATGTATTCATTCTTCAAATGTAAGCCCGGATGAAGGGTTTGCAAGCATTTAACCGGAAGCCCTTCGGGGCTATTTTCTGTGATTTGCTTCTTATTCCTTTCCCCGGCGGCCAATGCCCGGCGGATCATAATGTGCCGAAAGGAGCGTGCGTTCCGCATAATACACATCGAAAATCCGATGCGTATGCCGACCGGCATCCGGCAGATCATAGTACGCGTATCCCCCTCCGGAAGTGGCGCGCGGAGCCGGAAGCACGAGTCGGGCCGCGCTGGAAGGAATCGCCCCTAACTCCGGTACGCCCTCTTTAATAAAGCGGGCTCCTGTCGGATGGACACCAGGCTGTGATATGTGGAAGCTGGAACAGCAACCGGGTCGTTTTGCAAGTCTCCCTTCCGCAAAAGGGAGCGGTCGGAGCCTGAAAGGAGGCAAAACGCCCCGTCAACCGCCGGGCGTATACCGTACTACCCGGCGGATGACGGCGTTAATCAGATCTTCAGGGCCTTCTTGATAGTGGAAACCAGATGCGCTGGCGCGACGGGTTTCTGTAAGACGCCGTCGAAGCCGAGCCTGTCTATTTCGATGTTCGACGCGGTCGCCGCGCCGATGCTGCTGAGAAGAAGGAGGCCGCCGAGCACCTTACCATCGTGGACCTGCTGCGAAGCGACCTTGCCTCAGTCGCCCGCGACGTTCGGGTGCGGCGCTTCCGCTATATCGACCGGATGCGGGCCGGCCGATCGGAGCTCCTCCAGGTGAGTTCGGAGATAACCGGCGTACTCGAGCCCGGATTTCACCGGCATATCGGCTCCATACTGTTTTCCCTGCTTCCGGCCGGCTCGGTTACGGGCGCCCCCAAACGGAAGACCGTCGAGATCATCCGGTCGGTTGAAACGCTCCCGCGGGGTTATTACACAGGCGTTTTCGGTGTTTTCGACGGCCAACGGCTTGACAGCGCGGTCATGATACGCTTTATCGAACAAAGAGACGGCCGCTTATACTACCGAAGCGGCGGCGGTGTTACCGTATACAGCGATCCCCGAAAGGAGTACGCCGAAATGCTGAGGAAGGTGTATGTGCCGGTTGTTCGAATCGATACGGATTGAGGACGGCGCCATTACCGGCAGGGAGTATCACGAGGCCCGAATGCGAGCGTCGCGAAGCGCGCTTTTCGGCGCCGCCGACACCATCGACCTCGTGGCGGCCGTTGCGCCCTTTATCCCCGGCGAACCGGGCGTCTTCAAGTGCCGCGTCGTTTATTCGGAGGCCGTGGAGTCCGTCGAGGTTCTCCCGTACGTCGAGCGGCGCATCGAAACCCTCAAGCTGGTACGCGCCGATTCCATCGAATACCCTCACAAGTTCAGCGACCGCCGCCGGCTGGAAGAGCTCTTTTCGCTTCGTGATGGATGTGATGATATCCTCATCGTCAAACACGGTTACATCACCGACACCTCTTTCGGAAACGTGGCCTTTCGCCGCCGCGACAGATGGATCACTCCCGACACCTGCCTGCTTCCCGGCACCATGAGGGCCCGCCTTCTGGACGAGGGGCTCCTCGAGGCGGCCCCCGTCGGGGCGGAAGACATCGGAACCTTTTCCGCGGTAACGATCATCAACGCGATGCTCGCGCCGGGGCGGCTCGTCGTTCCTGTCGGTAACGTGCGCCGGTAGGGGCGCGGGGCGGATTATACTTCGCTCCCGCCGGCGATCTCCCGCGGGCCTACTGTAGCCAGGCCACTCCGCCCGCACCACTTTCTTTACGCGGCGCGCCCCCCTGCCCTCACTCCGGTTTTGCCCGCACCAGCTCATCGTCTCTCCACTCCCCTTCGACGATCGTATTCCCTTTCACCAGCCTGCCATGGCCGTTGCGCCGCGAATCGACAAGCCAGCCGGTATACGAACTGCCGTCCGGCGTCTCGATTTTCCCTTTTCCGGTCAGCTTCCCGTTTATCCAGGTGCCGGAAAGAGTGGTCCTTCCGTCCGACAGCGAGCCGATACCGTTCGGCAACCTGTCCTTAATGTCACCCTTGTACAACACGCCCGGCGCCACCTGAATGATCGAAAAACCGTCGCCCAGCTCGCCGGAAACCGCAAGGCCCGTAAATATCTGGTTCTGCTTGACGTCCGACAACCTGTTGTCCTCGAAAACTCCGTTCTTCATATCGACGTTGAAGTCGTGAATAAAATTCGAATATAGAATTTCCGCATCCTTCCTGTAATTGATCGAATTGCCGTCGTGCGTGGCGCCCGGAACGAACACATTCGACAATACCGCAAGCACAACGCCCGTCCATTCGACATGCCTGGTGGCGTAGCGGTATTCCCTTATTAGCTCGCCGCTTTTATGAAATATTCGTACTCGGACCGACGCGCTCTTTTCGTTACGCAGGGGTATTATTGCCAGAGTCAGCACGGAGGCGATCAGGTTGGTTTTGTTGATCCCGCCGGCGCTCTCGAACTCGAACAGCGTGGTGTAATTCGAATTCATGGTATCGTTAAACCGGCCTTTCTTCAGCGCGCCCGTGAATATTTCGATGAACTCCATAAATTTGGCGGAATTCGAGGTTTGAAAGGAGTTTTTAGGCGATGTCTCCCGAGCCGCGAAAATGACGTTTGAATAGAAAACCGAACTTTCCGCGTCCTCCCGCCCTGTCGGTGTTTTCTGTTTCGGCAGCGTATGATAATACGTTACGCACCCCGGAAGCACGAGGAAGAGAAGAATACAGCACGACACCAGACGCGCTTGTACTATCATGGTCACTGACTCTCCAGATTTTTTAAGATAAGCCCCCTTTCGTGGTTCCCCGCGTCATTCAATTTCTTCCGGGCGATGCCCGCCCATCCTGAGAGGCTTGAGCCTTTCGAAATGAAAAACCTCAGAAAGGAATCTTCGCCGGGCCTCAGCCCGGGCGCGCCGGTGGGCTCCACCCCGTTTGCGTAAAGCACCCGGTTTTCGGTATTTACCACGGACAACACGGTTGTGAACAATTTAACCGTGAGTTTCCTGTTTTGCAAATCCCGCGCGAACTTGTCGACCGCCGCGGCGTCCGCCTGAGGCGCGAATATCGTAAAATGAATATCGCCAAGATAGAGTATGTCCCCCGGCGACACGACAAACCGGAACGTATCGTCCGGAACGAGGAGCTCGATATTCTTTTTCCGGGTCTCCCCGGGGGGGAAGTACCAGAATACGACTTTATGGAGACAATATGTCCCTCTGCCGATGTTGCCTATCGACAGAAACGAGAAACGTTTCCGGTCGGGGAAATATTCCTTTCCCCAGCCGTATTGCTTGTTATAGAACACTTCACCGGTGGTAAGGTTTTTTATGGCTACTCCTTCAATAATATTTCTGTTTACCGCCATGTACATCGTAACCGCCGACATGTCGTCGGTCTTCTGGTCTTTAATAAGCGTGGTCCCGCAGTGCGACAGCGAAACCGCGAGAAACACGGCCATTACTAATGCTGAAAAGATCCTGGACACTGGCATTTCTCCCGGTCGACGAGTGTAATTCCGGATATCGCATTACCACATTATCCGATATATGTCAACGATGAAACAGAAGCCCGGTCGTCAGACATTACCCCTGACCCGATCGTTACACGGTGCACCCTGATTCCTTACGGCCAGCGACAGCTCCCCTTGGCAAAGAAAGTCCAAATGGATCATACTGGCTGGTGTTTAAAAGTCTCAGAAAAACCAAATGTTTATTTATAAGGAGCACCCTTTAATAAAAGAGGCGCACCGAAGGTGGGTGGATTCGCTCCAGAGCGCGGACAGGACATCCGCGCGCGGCGCCTCTCGCAGAAGGCACCCGAACCGCAAAACCGTAAGCCCATCAACTGATACCAGCATGGCCACGGCCCACAAAAAGCCATACACCAAAACCAATACGCCCATTCCCCCCCTCGTTAAGCAGCGCGCACGACGCGCGCGGGGCGAGGTCGGCCGCTTTGCCGTCCTGGCGCGGCCGAAACTTCCGGCCTCCTGCCGGTCGGATAGTCCACGGATAGACCTTCCGAGGCCGAACAACGAGGCCACGGAAAAACCAACAATCTCCCCGCACCCTCCACACCATAGCGCGGACAGGACGTCCGCGCGCGGCGAGGCTCGCAGGAGGCGAATCCGAGCCGCCACACGGCAGGCTCATCACCTGCAACCAGCAAGGCCATTCCCCACTATCCGAAAACGGCGACACCCGAAGCTATCCATTATTTTAAAGCC
>CAZEAH010000306.1:0-4583 GCA_964510075.1 uncultured Leptospirales bacterium
GAGTACAATTTTGTCCCTGTAGCTGTATCTCGGCGGCATCCCTATCATCCATGACCCTTACACAGCAAAGCATACGCGAACTCAAAAGTCAAGACGCTACGATTGTACTCTCTATGTTATTTTTATTCTTGAAATACCCTGTTTTAAGGATATAATCCCGTTGTGCTCGTTAGATTGAAACCCATAAAGCCGAGGCCCGATGAGAAAGACCCGCGTTCTCGTTGTTGAAGACGAAACCATAATAGCGCTCGACGTGCAGGGTATTCTCGCGGGGCTGGGATACGAGGTCGCGGGAATCGCCGCAACCGGCGAAGCCGCCGTCCAGAAGGCCCTCTCGCTCAAACCGGACATCATTTTAATGGATATCGTTCTTGCCGGTAAGATGGACGGCATCGACGCGGCCCGGGAAATCCGTAAAACGCACGATATCCCCATCATCTACCTCACCGCAAACGCCGACAGGTCCACCGTCGACCGCGCGCACGACACCCAGCCCTATGCCTATCTCAACAAACCCATCCACGAGCGCGACCTGTATTCCAACATCGAATCGGCCCGGACCCTGCACCGCATGGAACTGCGCCTCAGGGAGAGCGAGCGGCGCTTTCGCGACGCGCTCGCCAACGCGAAGCTTATCGCCGTACAGCTCGACCGGGACGGCACAATCCTCTTCAGCAATGATTTTCTGAATGATCTGAGCGGCTACACACGCAATGAATTGATCGGCGGCAACTGGTTCACAATTTTCGAACGTGGCGAACAGGCCGAAAGCAATCGACGCGCTCATCGGAAAATGCTCGAGCGCGACAATGTGCCCCTTTACTTCGAAGGGACGCTTTTAACGAAAACAGGCGAGACCCGTTTAATACGCTGGAACATTACCACCCTGTACGATCCCGACGGCACACCGTACGGAACGAGCAGTATCGGCGAGGACATCACCGAAAGAAAGAGGGCCGAGGAAGCCCTCATCAAGGCCAACCAGGAGCTTTCGGCCGCAAACGAGGAACTGCAGGCGGCGATGGAGGAGCTCGAGGCAAGCAACGAGGAGTTCGAGATTGTCAACGAAGAGCTCCATCAGACGCTCCATGCCCTCGAGCGGAGAGAAAGCGAGTACCGCTTGCTCTTCGAATCGATGCTCAACGGCTTCGCGCTGCACGAAATAATCCGCGACGAAGAGGGAGCGCCCGTCGACTATCGGTTCCTGCTCGTCAACCCGGCCTTCGAGAGGCTTACCGGCCTCAGGGCGGCCGATGTCATAGGGCGGACCGTGCTCGAGGTCCTTCCCGGTACGGAACGGGAATGGATCGAGCGATACGGAACGGTGGCGCTCACCATGGAGCCCATCAATTTCGAAAGCTATCACGGCCAGCTCGGCAAGTATTTCGAGGTCGTTGCCTTCAGCCCGGTTCGCGGCCAGTTCGCCGTTCTGTTCAACGACATTACCGAACGAAAGACCTTTGAAAAAAACCTGAGCGATTCCGAGGAGAAGTTCCGCGGCCTCTTCGAATCGATGACCCAGGGAGTGGTGTATCACGACCAATCGGGAGCGATCATCGACGCAAACCCTGCCGCGGCGCGACTGCTCGGCCTGAGTAAGGACCAGTTGATGGGACGCACCTCGCTCGACCCGCGCTGGAAAGCCGTTCGCGAGGACGGTTCTGAATTTCCCGGCGAACTTCATCCGGCGATGGAATCACTGCGTACCGGCGCGAGAGTGGAAGGCACGATCATGGGGGTACACATTCCGGAGGAGCACCGATATCGCTGGATCTCGGTAAGCGCCGTACCCCAGATCAGGGAGGGCGAGGCCCGACCGCACAGCGCTTTCGTGACCTTTACGGACATCACCGAAATCCGAAATACACAGGATGTGCTGAGGGATAACCAGCGCCTTATGGAACGGGCGCTTTCCATGGCGGGTCTTGGCTACTGGGAGCTCGATCTTACAAAGGGAACCGCCACCGGTTCCGCTGAATCGAGGAGGATTTATGGACTCGGTGACGGCGAACTGACGATAGCCGATATCCAGAAACTCCCCCTTCCGGAATACCGCCCCATGCTCGACCTGGCTCTCGAAGGACTCGTTAAACGAAACGAAAAGTACGATGTCACCTTCAAGATACGCCGGGCGACGGACGGCGCGATACTCACAATACATTCTCTTGCGGAGTACAACCGCTCCACCAACCGGATATTCGGCGTGCTCAGCGTCATTCCTGACGGCTCTTCGCGGGACTGAAACGCTCGGCGACCGCATTCGGACTGCCGTCCAATGTCAGCGATCACCGAACAATCGATCCGCACGCCCTATCCGAAGAGCTCCTTGAGCAGATAGGCGTAGGAAATCCCCAGGTAATTGCCAATCACCCATCCGAGTATCCCCGTGGCGATGCCCGAGATGATGACGTCCCTGTTCTTCAATGCCGCGGCCACCACCGGTACGAAGGGCGGCGAGAAGACCGCCGCGACCGAAGTGATGATCATGGTGTCCGCGTCCACCCGGAATATCGCCGACAGCACGATATGCAGCAGCATCGAGCCGTAGACCGCTATGGCGGTGAATATGAAAATCGTTGGCGCGCTCATCACCACCTGGCCCAGGTCCGCCAGTGAGCCCACCACAAGGCAGAATATCATGATAATGTACTGGCCGAACTGGAAGGTCATCGGTATGGCCCTGATCGTCGGGATGAACGAACCGAGCAGTCCGAGCGTCGTGATGCCCAGCATGAGCGCGGCCATGTTGAACTCGACCGGCACCACGGAATAGAGCGCATATGAGATACCGAAAATAACGACTGAAACGAGCGCGGCCCCGGCGAGCGGAAGCGCGACGGCCGGCCGGAAAATCCCCGTATAATCGTTGAAATTCTTCATATCCGCTTCGTCACATACGGTATTGTCCCGGCCCTGCGCGGAATCGCCATTCCCGCTAAGCGGATAACAGAACGGAGGGAGAATTTTCGTAAGCACCCTCTGCGCGTAGGAGAGAATGAACAGGAAATACGGCGTGCATACCAGCATATCCGCGGTGTTGGTCAGAACGAGCACGTGTTCCTTCGCCTTGAGCGCGAGGCCGATCGCGTTCAGATTGACGCTGCCGCCCGTGTACACGCCGATGAGCATGCCGGCGACCTTCCACGACTCTTCCACCCTGTCATGATAGAAGAAATAGGAGAGGGTGATCGCCGCGAGCACCGACACTATAACCAGGGCGAATGAAAGGAACGCGCGTCCCGCGAGTTTCGACCATCTCTTGAGGTCGAGAGAAAAAAGCAAAAGCGGAAGCGCGAGCGGGACGCTGACATTCATAAACATCGTCTGAACGGGCCCCGAGCCCCCTGGAAGCACGCCGATGTTTGCGATGAGCATTCCCAGCCCATAGCAGATGAGCGCCGGACCGAGCCTGTCGAGCGCGGGCCAGCGCCGGCAGAGATGTATTACCAGGGCGGGACATACGAGCAGGAACAGCGAAAGCAGTACGAGTTTCATACGTCCTCCTCTTCTCGTAATTTACGCATCGGTCCGGCCTGCCGGACCGGCCGGAGAAGCCGCCCGTAAAGGATTTCGTCAGCACATGAGCTTGAAATGGGCCTCCGGCGCCGTGATGACATCGACCAGGGAAGGCTCGCCGCACTCAAGCGCCTCGCGGAGCGCCCCCGACAGATCCGAAGGGTCGGCCACCCTGAAGGCCCGCACTCCCGATGCCTTCGCGTGGGCCGCGAGGTCCGGCGTCTGGTATTCGGTGCAGTAACGGCAGTCCTGCCCCTGGAAATCGCGGATATTGCCGAGGACCGAGTTGTTCAGCACCACATAGGTCACAGGAACGCGGTACTGCGCGGCGGTTTCCAGGCAGTGCAGCATCATCACCATGCCGCCGTCGCCGCTTACCCCCACTACCCTCCGCTTTTCAAGAAGCATCTGCGCCGCGAGCGCCGCCGGGGGAGACCATCCGACCCCTCCCGCCCCGCCCGGCGCCATGATCTGCCCGGGGGACCTCGACATGAAGTGCTTTGCGAACCACTGACGGTTGTTGCCCGCGTCCAGACAGATGACCGCGTTTTCGTCCAACGCGTCGTTGAGCTCCTTTACCACGCGCTCCGGCGCGATCGGCGCCGCGTCCGAGCAAAACGCGTCGCAGGCGAAAAAACCCGCGCGCGCCTTTACCTCCGCTATCACGGCGAGTCGCTCCGCTCGATCGAAGCCAAGCTTCATTCCTCGCGCAACAGAAAATATTTTCGCCAGCGCCTTTTTTGCGTCCGACGCGACGGCCAGCGCCGCCGGATAGGTCCAGCCGGCGTTGAGCGGCTCGATGTCGATATGGATAAGGCGCTGACGCCCGGTATCGATGAAGCCCTGCGCGAGCATTCGGGTGTTCTCCGGAGAGAGGCCGGTCCCCACGGCGAGAATGCAGTCGGCCTTCGCGATATACTCGTTGGCCGCGGCCTGCCCGACCCCTCCCATGGTGCCGAGCGCCAGCTCGTGCGTTTCGGCTATTGCGCTCTTGCCCATATAGCTCGTCGCGACGGGCATGGCGTACAGTTCCGCCAGAGCGCGAAGCTCATCGTACGCCTTCGACG
>CAZEAH010000307.1:0-4582 GCA_964510075.1 uncultured Leptospirales bacterium
GCGGCGGCATGGTGGGGGGATACCGCGAAGCCCTGCGATACAACCGATCGATCGGCGAGCGTGTGCGCGAAACGGTGATGGATGAATTGCGTCCCGCAAGCGACCGTGATGAGATTTTTCAAAGATACGGCATAGGCCATGGGAAACGTTGACCGCGCGTATATGGAGCGGGCGCTTAAGATGGCGTTCGCGGGCATGGGGAGCACCTCGCCGAATCCGTCGGTGGGGGCTGTCCTTGTGCGGGACGATGAAATCATATCGACCGGGGCCACCTGCGCCTGCGGCGGCGATCACGCCGAGGTCTGCGCGCTCAAGAACGCGGGTGCGCGCGCGGAGGGCGGCGATCTCTACGTCACGCTCGAACCCTGCTGTCATCACGGCAGGACGCCTCCATGCACGGATGCGCTCATCGCCTCCGGCATACGGCGCGTCATCGTGCCTGTTCTCGATCCGAACCCGCATGTCGCGGGGAAAGGAGTAGAACGCCTGCGTAGCGCCGGGGTGGAGGTGATCATGATGGAGGATATGGCGTCCGAAGCGCGCGACCTCATCCGTCCCTTCGAGAAATACATTCTGCGCGACCGGCCTTTCGTCATCCACAAGGCGGCGCTTACGCTCGACGGGCGGATCGCGACCCGCACGGGCGATTCACGCTGGATTTCCAGCGATTCGTCGCGGTACATCGTACACCGCCTGCGTTCGCTCGCCGACGCGATCATCGTCGGCAGGGGCACGGTGGAGCGGGACAATCCCGCGCTCACCGTGCGCATGCATTCATTCGTGGATGATATCCGGAAACGCTTCGGGACGGGCGCATGGCGGCTGGAAGGATACGGCAATCATTTCATACGACTGCTCCTCGAATCGGAGGACTTCAATGCGGCCGCGTCGCCGCTTCGGGTCGTGATCGGGATTCCGGACCCGCCCCTGATGGACAGGGAGATTATTGGTGACGGCAGGGTGCTCTTTATCGGATCGGAAGAGGAGAGGGATGCCCTGCGGCTTCGTGCCGACCGGGAGTTCCTCGGGGAGCTTGAAGAAACGGGCAGGCTGGAGTTAGTCGAGGGGGCGGGCCCTGCCGCGGTCGATAATGCCTTGCGCCTCCTGCACGGCAGGGGTATACTGATGGCGGTGCTCGAAGGAGGAAGCGCGCTCGCGGCGTCGTTTCTTGAGGCCGGGGCGATCGACCAGTACCTCTATTTCATCACTCCGCGCGTTTTCGGCGGCGGAGTCCCGGTTATAAACGGGGCCGGTGTGGAGCTGGCGGCCGAATCGTTCCGTCTCCGCGACGTCACCACGGTGGCCCTCGACGGCGACCTGCTGTACGGTGCGTATGCGGAAAAGCGGTGACGGCTTTACGATACCTATTCCGAGGGGTGGAATGTGTTTACGGGATTAATCGAAGAAATCGGCGTTGTCCGGAAGCGCGAGCCGACGGGGACGGGCGCGACGCTTACCGTTTCCGCGGGACTGGTGCTCGAAGGCACGGCTGTCGGGGATTCCATCTCGATCGACGGCGCCTGCCAGACGGTTACGCGTCTCGGCGCGGGAACGTTTTCGGTATTCTGCTCGAAGGTGACGCTTGAGGTGACGACCCTGGGTTCCTTCGGCCCGGGAAGGAGGGTTAATCTGGAACGGGCCATGACGCCGTCGGGAAGGCTCGGTGGGCACATCGTTCAGGGGCATGTGGACGCGACGGGGGTCATTACATCCATGAGACGCGACGCGGAAGGTATCGGTATCGAGATACAGGTCCCCGGGGCCATACACAGATATATCGTCGCGAAAGGGTCGGTCGCGGTGGACGGAATTTCTCTCACCGTGGTCTCGCTTTCGCCCGGGGGCTTCGGCCTCTATATCATCCCCGAAACCGTTTCCACAACCACACTCGTCGACCGGAATCCCGGCGACAGGGTGAACATCGAGGTCGACATTCTTGCGAAGTACGTCGAGCGGATGATGGAGCGGAAGGGCCCAGGGGAGGCGGACGCCGCAGAGGATAATCTAAAACGTAAGCTCATGGAGGGCGGCTACCTGTAGCGCCGCGGGCGATGGAGGCGGATTTCCCGTCAGAAATGGGCGTCCGGAAAAAGCTCGGCAAGTTCCTCGCGCGTCCGGATGCTGAAAAACTTGTCCAGGTACGCGAGCCTGAATACGTTCATGATCGCCGGATCGATGCTGTGCAGGAGAATCTCGCGCTTCTCGTTCTTGGCCAGGTTAACGGCCTTTATAAGCGAGCCGATCCCCGAGGAGTCGATGTATTTCATCGCCGAGAGGTCCAGTATTATCCACCGTGTGCCGGCGCATTTTTCGAGCGCCGCTTCGAAGGATTCCACCTGTTCGATATTGAACCTTCCCTTAATGGCGAGCACTACGACGTCTTTGTTGATCTGCCTGGGTTTTATCTCCATGTCGTCCCGATCGCGTATTAGAAAGTTGGAAATTACGCAAGCCCCGCGCGTCGTCCGCCGAAACCGGCGGTATTCGATCCCGTTATTATGCCGCCTGTGTTTTTAGCGAACACTCAGAGAGCGAATATATCTTTTATGCGGATTATACCCGGATCTACGGGTAATTCAACAATTTTTCTGCCTTTTGAGGCCGAAAGATAGATGGCGTGGATCGCCTCGATCGCCCGGTATCCGTCGATCCCGGTGGAGCTTACGGGTACGTCGTCGCCTGAAAGCAGTCGCCGGGCTTCGCGATACATGTTCGTGAAGCAATTGGCACGTCGGTAACGCGGAAACGGGCGTTCCGCGAGGTCGCGAAAACCGGTATAATACCGCGACGAACGAGCGGTGTACAACGACTGGTACCCGTTGCCGGCGACGATCTTTCCCCCGGTGCCCGATATCGACAGCTCGAAAACGAAGTACTCCCTCGGCCCCCCGGCCTCGAGGAATACGTCGATCCCGCCGCGAGTTGTGAGCCAGGCGATGGCGCGGTCCTCGAAGCCGTTGGCACGGCCTCCCGCGCGGTCGAACTCACCGGCGACCGAGGCGATATCGCCGAAGAGGTAGCGTATGAGGTCGATCATGTGGGTGCCGTCGTGAAGCAGCGGCCCCCCGCCCATCTCGGCGCGCGACGGGCCCCGGAACCCGCCGGTAAGGATGGAGGCGTGTACGGTCCGCACCTGGCCGATAACGCCGTTTTCTATCATGCTCCTGATCTTTGTATAACGGGGGTCGTACCGGCGCTCGTGATTGACGATGAGCCTCGCCCCGTGCCTTTCGCATGCGTCGACGAGCCCCGCGGCGTCGCGGAGGCCCGCGGCGAGGGGCTTTTCGCAGACGATAACGCGGGCTCCGCGTTCGGCGGCGCGTATGCCGATCTCGGCGTGAGATTCCGTCCAGGTGCTGATAATGACGAGCTCGGGACGGACCGAATCGAGGAGCGCGCGATGGGAGGCGAAGGCGTTTTCGCGGGGTATGCCGGCCGCCCGTATGAATCCCTCCAGTCTTCCGGGGTCGGTGTCGCACGCATGCGTTATGCGCATGCCCGCCGAGGACTCGCCGCCGAAATGGGTGCAGGGTTTATAGCGGAGGGGGTCGGACTCGAGCAGGAACCCGATCCTTCCGCAACCGATGAGCGCGATGCGCGGTCGTTTCATGCGTGGCCGCGCGGCGCTCAGAGGATGGGAAGATATTCGCTGATTTCGTAATCGGTGATGTGCGCGTTGAAACGGTCGAGCTCGAGCATCTTGTTTTCGATGAGGTTGTCGACCAGCCGGTCTCCGAGCGCGTCCCGCATGAGCGCGCTTTTGCCGAGATCGATAATCGCTTCGCCGAGCTGGGTGGGGAGGGGTTCGAGCCCCATCTTCTGGAAGTCGGCCCTGCACGTTATGCTCTTGGTAGAGTCCAGAGGCGGCGGAAGCTCGTAGCGCTCCCTGATGCCCTTCAGGCCGCTCGCGAGCACCGCGGCGAAGACCAGATAGGGATTGCATGCAGGGTCGGGATTTCGAAGCTCCACGCGCATGGTGCGCGGCTTGTCGGGGTTGCACTCGGGCACCCGGATGAGCGAGGTGTCACAGCGCGTGCTCCAGGAGATATGCGTGGGAGCCTCGAAGCCGTGCAGAAGGCGCTTGTAGGAATTGATCCACTGGTTGGTTACGGCGAAGAATTCCCTGGCATGCCGCAGGAGCCCCGCGATATAGTACCTGCCCTCCCTGGAGAGGTGCGATTCGTCTCCGGCGTCGAAGAAGATGTTCTCCTCGTCGCGGAAGAGCGACTGGTGGACGTGCATGCCTGAGCCGTTCTGGCCGGCCATGGGCTTGGGCATGAAGGAAGCGTAAATACCGTTGGACTGGCCGATCTCCTTGGCGATAAGCCTGAAGGTCATGATGTTGTCGGCCATGGTGAGCGCGTCCTCGTGCCTGAGGTCGATCTCGTGCTGGCTGTGCGCCCCCTCGTGATGCGAGGAGATGACGCCGATACCCATCTTTTCGAGGGTGAGTACGGTTTGTCGCCGGTAGTCGGTGGCCACGTCAAGCGGCGTGAGGTCGTAATAACCGCCGCGGTCGAGAATTTCCGGGGAGGATGAGCTTTTAAAAAAGAAGAACTCTATTTCCGGACCGGTATAGAAC
>CAZEAH010000308.1:0-4565 GCA_964510075.1 uncultured Leptospirales bacterium
GTATGCCCCATTCCTCGAGCTGTTTCATGAGGGCCGCGATTGCCTGCCGTATCTGTTCCGATGCCGTTATTCGGATCTTCCTGATGCCGTCGGCGGGTATCTCCATGTAGTTGTCCAGGCCGAAGATGTTCTTGCGGGTGATGAGTTTGCGCGCAAGACCCACAAGCTCCTTCTCCCGAAGCGGCTTGCGGAGCACGTTGCCGATCCCCTCGCGGAAGATGTGTTCGAAGAAGGTGTCGATGTCCTTCTCCGTGACCATGATGGTCGGAATGAAGGGGTAGTAGTTCGCTATGTAATTGTACAGGTCGAAGGCGTTGTCGCCGGGGAGCTCCACTTCGGAAACGATGAGGTCGAAATCGCTCGACTTAAGCCGCGCCATGGCGTCGAAGGCCGATTCACAGCTTACGGCCGTGTAGCCGGCTTCGGTGAACATGCGGGCGATTGTCTCGCGGTACGGCGTAAAGTCGACGATCAGGATGTTGTACATTGGAGCACCGTATCCATGGCCTGAACGGCCGCCCGACGCCGCAAGCGTCCGCTGCCGATTTCACGCCCCGGGGGCGTATGACTTATTATCGGTAATCGCGCCGAAAAGAATAATAACCGGCCCCGGGCGGCGCGGGGTAAAATGTCGTAAACCGACTGAGCGTTTCTAACGAAAATATAATTGAACTAGCCCGGATTCCCGTGCTATTGTCGTACCGGGTGCATGGATCGTTGCGTTCCGCAATCCGTCGCGCGTCGTTGGCGGTGCGAGCGGTCGTCGGCGCCCGGTCGGTGCACTTCCCCGGCAATCGCACAGGGGGCATCTTCGCGGAGGATATCACGATGAAAAGAGCTTTGGCGGCGGTTATATGTTTTTTCGCGGCGGTGGCGCTTACGGCCACGGCGGTCCGGTCGCAGGAGAAAACGGAACCCGCTCGCGGCGGCACGCTCACCTCGGAAAAGCTGGACAGCGAGGGCAGGGCGCTCGATGAGCAGATCGTGGCGATAAGCAAGAAGATCGAGGATGTAGTAGCGCGATACAGGCTTATGACCATAAAGGATATCCGGATCCTGCCGTATCAGGTTACCTACCGGCTGGCTGACGGCTACATCGAGATCCAGCGCCACAGCTTCGAAAGGGACGAGCTCACCAAACAGGTCACGCGGCTCAAGAAAAAGACCATTCGCATTTACTCGTCGGGGTCGAACGTGTCGAAACTGGAATCGGAGATCGTGGAGCGCGATTACAACGGCGGTCTTTCGACGCAGGTGACCATTGTTGATCCCACGCCCTCGGCGGCGGGTACCGACGATATAGTCTTCACGCATATTACCAACGGAAGAAAGCTCCTCGACGGGCGGAAGCTCGGGGAGGTGAAAAACTCGACGGCCTTTCCGGTGCGCAACAGCCTGAAGCGTGAATTCCTTGTACCGCACCTGGAATACTTCTACCAGGTCATCCTCTCCATCGCCGAAACCTACGCCAAGGGGATCAAGGACTCAGACAGCCTGATGTACGAGTTTCTCAAGGAATCGACCGCATACTGAATCCGCCTTCCCGCCGTCCGGACCGCGCGGCCGTTCCGCGCGGAGGTGCGGGGAATCCGCCGCAGCGGCGCGCGTCCCGATCACTCGCCGCGGACCTTCCCGCCGAATTCGTCGATAAGCGCGAGCATCTCCTTTCTGCCGTCGTTCGTCTTGGACGACGAGAAAAACACCGAGTCCGCGCCGATCGACAGGGCCTCCGCGATCTTGCGGGCCGAGGCGGCGCGGGCTCCCCGCGTCAGCTTGTCGCACTTGGTCGCGACGACGGCTACCGGAACCTTGCGTTCGGCCAGCAGCGTTATCATCTCGCGCTCGAAATCGCCCGGTACGCGCCGGATGTCCACCAGCAGGAACACCAGGCGGAGGTTGTCGCGGTTCTGGATGTAGCTTTTTATAAGAGGAAGAAAGCCGCTTCGGACTGACTCCGGAAGCTTCGCGTAGCCGAACCCGGGCAGGTCTGCAAGGGTGATCCCGCCGTTCACGACGAAGAAGTTCACGCTTTTCGTCACGCCAGGGCGCGAGCCGGTCTTTACCAGGTCCTTCTTGCCCGTAAGCATGTTGATGAGCGAGGACTTGCCGACGTTGGAGCGCCCCATGAAGGCGAACTCCGGGTAGGGCAGTGCCGGAAAGGCCGCCGCCGAGAAAACGCTGGTAAGAAAGCGCGCGTCCTTTACCTTCATGCGATCACCATCTCCATAAGCACGGCATCGTCGTCGCCGTAGTAGCGCTTTCTCAGTCCCGTTTCAACGAAGCCCGAGGCGCGATAAAAGGCGAGCGCCTCCTCGTTTTGCGAGCGCACCTCGAGAAGCACCTTCGAGTGGGCCGAGGGCGCGAGGCCGCGCGCAAGGTGCGCCAGAAGCGCCCGGCCGGTCCCCCGCCGCCTCCGGTCGCCCCGTACGACGATGCGGTTGAGCTGGAGCTCGCCGCTCACCTCCCAGGCCACCGCGTACCCGGCGATTCCCTCCTCGTCCTCGGCGACTATGAAGCGCGAGAAGGAGTGTGAAAGCTCGCTCTCGAAGCCGGCGCGGCTCCAGGGCGCGCTCATCCATTCGTTCTCAATGGAGCAGACCGCGTCGAGGTCGGAGGCGGTTGCGCTTCGAATCCTCATCATACGCGTTCCACTATCCCGCCCGGGGCAAAGGTGTCAAAGCAAAATCGTGCCGATACATCGCGTGCTTCGGTGCGAATCCCCCTGCCTTCGGTGCGCCCCCTTTAGTAAAGGGGTCTCCTGTTGGATGGACCGAGCACCCCTCACCCCGCCTCCGGTACCCCTCTCCCGCAGGGCGAGGGCCTGAAGAATGAAACTCCGTATGCGATCGAAGAAGCCGGTGCGATACTCAACTCCGGCGAGAATGCCGTGTCAGCTTTATCCATACATCTGCACTGTGAGCGGAATATTCACCGTCAGGATTACGCGAACGCACATATTGTGAACAAAAAGTCTTTGACAAAAAGAACCCCGGAATACTTTTTCTAACAATCATATCCGGAAACCGCCTGCCGGGGACTGCTCCGGCGCGGCCCGGCGAAATGCGGGTGTATCACTGATGGCCAGGAAAAAGAGCCGGGTTGTCGTACGATCGGAGTTCTGCAAGGGATGCAATCTGTGCATCGTCTACTGCAAGAAGGGTGTCCTCGCTCCCTCCGAAGGCCTCAACAAGGCCGGGTATCATTACGCAACCCCCGATGATTCAAAGGAGTGCGCCGGATGCAGGGTGTGCGTTCTGGTGTGCCCCGAAGTCGCAATAGAGGTGTACGGTGAATAAGGTATTCATGAGCGGCAACCACGCGTTCGGCGAGGCCGCCATCCGCGCGGGCTGCCGGAGCTATTTCGGCTATCCGATCACGCCGCAGAACGAGCTGGGCGAGTACATGGCCGAGCACCTGCCGAAAAACGGCGGCGTGTTCGTTCAGTCCGAGAGCGAGACGGCCGCCATCAACATGGTCATAGGCGCGGCGGCCACGGGGACCAGGGTGATGACCTCGTCGTCCAGCCCCGGGATAAGCCTCAAGCAGGAGGGCATCTCCTTTCTGGCGGGCTTCCAGCTTCCGGCAGTCATAGTGAACGTGATGCGCGGAGGGCCGGGCCTGGGCAACATCGCCCCGGCGCAGGGCGACTATTTTCAGGCCACGCGCGGCGGGGGCCACGGCGATTACCGCACCCCGGTGTTCGCCCCCGGTTCGGTGCAGGAGGTCGCGGACCTCACGCGCGCGGCCTTCGATGTGGCCGACCGCTACCGAACCCCCGTGATGATACTGGGCGACGGCATGCTGGGGCAGATGAAGGAGCCGGTGGAATTTCCCGAGCCACTCGTGGAGCTTCCCGAGAAGGAATGGGCCCTTAAAGGCCGCGGGGAGGGCGCGAGCCGCTACATGGCCTCGCTCATTCTCGACCCGATGGAGATGGAGCGGCACAACTGGGAGCTCGTCCGCAAGTACCAGGTCATAGCGAAGAACGAAACGCGCTACGAGGAATACATGCTCGACGACGCGAAGATCGTGGCGGTGGCCTACGGCACCACGGCGCGTATCGCCAAGGCCGCCATCAAACGCGTCCGCAAGGAGGGGGTCCCCGCCGGGCTGCTTCGGCCCATCACCCTGTGGCCGTTCCCCAGGGAGCCGCTCCAGGAGCTCGCGCGGCGCATAGAGGACTTCGTCGTATTGGAGATGAGCACGGGACAGATGCTCGAGGACGTGCTGCTCTCCCTGGAGGGGAAGGCGCGCGTCGCCTTCCACGGGCGGCCCGGAGGCGTGGTGCCCACTCCGGTGGAGGTCGCGCGCATACTGTACCGCGAGTACCAGCGTCAGGTGAAGAGTGAAAAATGAAACTTCTGAATAAATGGCCCGCGTATTATAAAAAGGACGTCGTTACGCACTACTGTCCCGGCTGCGGCCACGGCATAGTACACCGCATCGTGGCGGAGCTTCTGGAAGAAATGGACCTGGGAAAACGCGCCGTCTGCGTCAACCCGGCCGGCTGCGCGGTGCTTGCCTACAAGTATTTCGACATCGACATGATCGAGTCGGCCCACGGC